>JBILJV010000124.1:0-2968 GCA_044377005.1 Bacteroidia bacterium | reverse complement strand
ATTAAAAGTGGTACCTATCGTGGTATTTTTGTTTCTTTTATTATTTTTAGTGTCTTTGGGGCCATCAGTTTTGTGGTTTGGTACGGTGCTGGAATGGTTATTGAAGGTCAGTTACAAGTTGGTCAACTAATGAGTTTCGTTATTTACAGCGTTTTTGTGGGTGGAACTTTAGGAGGTTTTGCCGATATGTTCGGACAATTACAAAAAACAATTGGTGCAACTCAAAGGGTTAGAGAACTAATGGTAATGACAGGTGAATCAAACCAAATCTCTACAGATAAAGTTCTTATAGAAGGTGACATTGCTTTTAATCATGTTGATTTTTCTTATGCTTCACGAAGCGAAGTGCAAGTATTAAATGGAATTAACTTTAAGGTCAAACAAGGACAACAGGTGGCATTAGTTGGTGGAAGTGGAGGTGGAAAAAGTACTATTGCATCCCTGTTAATGCGTTTTTACGATGTCAATAAAGGTGAAATATTAATAGATGGCAAATCAATTGAAAGCTATTTATTAGCCGATTTAAGAAGGCATATTGCTTATGTCCCTCAAGATGTTATGCTGTTTGGTGGAACAATTTATGAAAATATTTTGTATGGAAATCCCAATGCAAGTAAAGATGAAGTAATAGAAGCGGCCCAAAAAGCAAATGCACTAGAATTTATTCAGTCTTTCCCCGACCAATTTGAAACTAAAGTAGGTGAAAGAGGTATTCAATTGTCGGGTGGACAGAAACAAAGAATAGCCATTGCTAGGGCAGTTATCAAAAATCCATCAATCCTAATATTGGATGAAGCAACAAGTGCTTTGGACAGTGAAAGTGAAAAATTAGTTCAATCCGCTTTGGATAATTTGATGAAAGATAGAACAAGTATTGTAATTGCTCATAGATTAAGCACTATAAGAAATGCCGATTTAATAGTTGTGCTTGACAAAGGTTCCATTGTAGAGTCGGGTCGACACGAGGAACTAATACAAAAAGAAAATGGTTATTACCGCAACTTAAATGCGCTGCAACTCAACTAATTTTAAAACATCAAGCTTAGTTCAATACTGAAGTTTCTGTTTTGATGAGTGCCATCTTTAAAACGAGGGTAAATTTTTGAATAATTGTAGTTTTCGTTATCAGGGTTAGGTTTGTCTACTCTTTCTTTAAATATTGATGTATAGTTATTTATCAATCCTGGTTTAACTGTCAGTTGGAATGCCATGCCATTCGGAATGTTTTTTCTCACTCCTAGCACCGGTGCTACATCAATTTTACTAAATGGTAAATCATTTTTGTAGCTTCCATATCTTCCGAAACTTTCATTGATGTTGTTTCGGAACATGTAACTAAACTGAGCGCCTGTTAATAAATACAAGCCGTTTTTGTTTTTTTGTGCAATCTTGTAAGAATACATTACCGGCAATTCAATGTATGAAAGAGAAATTGCACTGTAAGTTGATGTTGAAGTGGTGTCTGTTACTTTTTTAAACTTACTGCCTTTTATGGTAAAGTTAAGTTCCCATTGCAATTGTTTGGTTTTCTTTTTGTTTAGGTCGATTATATTGTAAACGCCAACTCCAAAACCATATTTGGGAATGGTATTATCGAATGCATCGCCTCTGAATGTGTGTGCACCTAATGTGAATTTAATACCCAATTTGGTTTTTGTTTTTTCTTCTGTGTCTATATTTTGTTGTTGAAGTGGTGCTTCAATTTCCACTTGAGCCAATAGTGTTGAAAAGCTCATTAATAATAAAGATAAGACAAGTTGTTTCATTCTATTTTTTTACCTTTTAAAGCATTTCCAATTGCATTGTCCATTAATCTTTCTGCAAATGGTCGTGTTAAGTTATTTAAACGTTCAATTTCAAATTTTATTGCCTCCTCATCCTGATGTTGTATAGCCTCCTGAAGTTTTTTAATCTGTGAAATAGTTGCAATCGCCTCAGATTCTGCAACAACTTCTCGGTTGGAATAAATCAGTTTGTTGCATTGGTATATCAATTGTTCCGCCTCCGATTGTGTTTCTATTAATTGCCTTTTTTTAACATCACTTTCTGCATTTTTTAAGGCAGACATAAGCATGTTTTCAACTTCTTTGTCGGTGAGTCCATACTGTGGTTTAATATCTATTTGTTGCTTTACCCCTGAGCGTAATTCCGTAGCCTCCACTTTTAATATACCATCAGCATCTATGAAAAACTGAATATCTATTTTAGGTAATCCTGCAGGCATCGCAGGAATGTTTTTCAAAATAAATTCTCCTAGTTTTCTGTTGTCCTCTACTAAGTCACGCTCACCTTGATACACAGAAACTTTCAATTGACTTTGTCCATCTACCGAAGTGGTATATTGACGGCCAGCCTTGCTTGGGATTTTTGAATTTCTTGGAATGATTGTATCCATTAATCCACCTATGGTTTCTATACCCAAACTCAATGGTGTAACATCCAATAAAAAAACGTCTTTTCTGTTTCCTGCCAAAATATCTCCTTCAATAGCAGCACCTAATGCAACTACTTCGTCTGGATGAATTTGATTGTTGATTTTTGAGAATGTAAAGAGCTTAGCAACCTCACTAAGCACAAATGGGGTTCGGGTGCTACCACCAACCATCACTACTTCATGGATTTCGCTCAACTGAATATTGGCGTCTTTAATGGCTTGTTCACAAGCCTTTAAAGTTTGTTTTAAAATGGGTTGTAGAATGTTATTAAATGTTGCTATGTCTATTGTAAAGGTATAAACTTCTTGATTGATTTTAATAGTTTCAGAAAAAACCGGATTTGAACTCAAATGTTTTTTCGCTTTTTCTGCTAATAATCGAAGTGTTTGATACAAGTTTTTGTTTTTTTCAATCGCAATACTTTCCAATTGATGTGTGTTGAGCCAGTGAATCAATAAAGCTCTGTCAAAATCATCTCCACCTATGTGTGTGTTTCCATTGGTTGACAATACTTCAAAAACCCCATTTTCAAT
>JBILJV010000073.1:0-10674 GCA_044377005.1 Bacteroidia bacterium | reverse complement strand
AAGAGAAAAACCCTTTATCCATTGGCTCATCTCTGTTTATTGCCAATTTCAAATCGGTCAGATTACCAATATGCGCTCCTTGGTAAATCCCTATTTTATTGTTAAAAAAGCTATAAAACAAATCGAGCTTAACTTTTGTGGTTTGATAGGCCAACATAGCAGCAGCATTGTTTTCATGTTTTCCAGTATTATTCAAATAGTAATCGGGAGTATTAATATTGCCCGATTTCGCTAATGTGCCATAAACGCGCCAAAATAATGGGAATTTTGCTGAAACTTTTTGTCCCAACTGAAATGAAGTTGAAATCCCTCTTCCATTTGATTGAACACTAGAATTGATATTACCTTTTAATTGATTCGTTCGTTCTTTGAAAATCGACTGAGGATTCACCAAAACAACACCTCCTATTCCATCAGAGGCATACCTCAATGCTTCAGCCCCTTTAATTAATACAATTTCTGTAGCCATGTTACCATCTATTTCAGGGGCGTGGTCTAAACCCCAATTTTGCCCTTCTTGCCTTACATCATTATTAACCAATATTACTCTACTTCCGACCAAACCGTTAACCATTGGTTTTGCAATTGTTGAACCTGACTTAACCAAAACCACACCAGCAATGCCAGACATCATATCCG
Organism: Bacteroidia bacterium; assembly: GCA_044377005.1. Taxonomy (GTDB): domain Bacteria; phylum Bacteroidota; class Bacteroidia; order NS11-12g; family UBA955; genus JABMMZ01. The sequence continues at coordinate 10,035 of JBILJV010000073.1, read as the reverse complement.
CTATAGACTGTCCTTTTTTGGCATTTATTTCAGAAATATTTAACGAATTAAAATCATCGTGTTCATGATGGGTGTGCATTGTAATTTTACCACCTTGTAATTCTATATCAGTGTGTTTAATATAAACCACTATAAAAGTATCCTTAGTAATATTTAGTTTGATGTGCAAGTGTTCGCATTGTAAGTGACTGATGTGAATATCGTATTTACCTACACAAACATCATTGATTTGAAACTCTCCACGTTTATTGGTATAAGTTCCTTTCTTATTTTCTTCGAGTTGTACATAAGACAATTCCAGAGGTATATTTTCAGAACTATCTATTACAATTCCCTTTATCGTAAATAAACATTGAGCATTTAACGTGTTAGCACCTATAATAAAAAAGGCAATAAGGATTGCTTTACTTATCAATAAAGAATAAGTATCACACAGGAATGTAATATTTAATTGGGTGTTTTTTTTCATTCAAACATAAACTACGTCGTAAACGCATAGTGTAAAAAAGCAAAGCTAATTATATGTTAGAATGAGATGGTGGGCCTCGGTTATCGAGATTGGTATAAGAATAGGTTAAAAATCTAAAACAATAAAAGGAATTAACCTCAACAGAGTAGGAAGGAATAAAAGAGGCTAATTCAATGTAAAAAGGTTCAGAAGATTGAAGAGACAAGTCACATATATTGCAATCGTCATGTTCAGACTCTAAACAAAGTTCAGCATGGGAATGGTTTAAGTTATTACAATCGTGAAGAGACTTAATAGGAATAGCAACCCATAAACTTATAATGAGTAAAACTATTGAAACACTATTTCGTAACTTACTTTGCATTATTAACCGTTGGCGGTCATATTATCAGCAATCTCTCTGATTTCATCACGGTTGTATTTGTTATCACTTTTCAACCACAGAGAAACTAAATAAACCAAATTTTCTTCAACCTCTTCGCTATCCTCTAAAGTTTGGAACTCCCAACCATCATTTGATTCCAAATGTTCGTATACCAAACGTATAGAACGGGTAATCAATGGATCTTCTTCTAATTTGGCCATCTCTCTTAACTCTTTAAGTTTAGGGACAAGAAAAACGATATCTACACTGTTTGATTCTATATTTTTAATGATTTCTTCAATCAATGAGTTGGCTTTTGAATTCTTCATAACGATACTGCAAAGTAAAACAATATTTTCTAATGTATGAAATGGTTTTTTAGCTATTTATACATTTATTTAGACACTTATCGAAATATTGATATATTCATGGATTCAAACATCATTAAACAAAAAAAATCCCCGTCTGTGAGACGGGGATTATCATTATAAGAGTTTATTAATTATTCGATAACTAATTTAGAAACGCTATTGATGCTGTTTCCTTTAACGTTAACGAAGTAGATACCTTTTGCTAATTCTGAAGTAGAAACAGTTACTGAATTAAATCCAGCTTCAATTGACAATTCAGATGAACGAATCACTCTTCCTGACATGTCCATGATTTCTAAAGTTGAAGCGCTGTTGATAACAGAATTGATTTCAACAACTACGTCTTGATTGTTAGAAGGGTTAGGATAAATATCAGAAATTTTAGCAGAGCTAACAGTGTTGATAGCAGTATTTGGAGATTGAACTAAGAATTCAATAGCAGGAAAAATGTGAAAATCTTCAAAAATTGCTGGGTAATAAGCTGTTGGAACTGGATTTCCTATTCTATATCTTTGTCTTTGGTTGGCAAAAATACCATGGTTATATATTCTATTACCCAAATTTTGCTGATCTGGAACTATATCACTTTCTTGAAATAAGCCCTCATCGTTATAAGCTAACAATCTAAATGAATTTACTCTTTTAGAATCAGATTTTCTTGAAACAAAATTAACAACAGTATCAAATGGAGCTGTTTTACTATATGATCTGTATGCTGGTAAATAAGAAACAGCTGCACCAAAATGATTTCTACCAGCATTTCCACCTAATACAGTTCTATTAACTGCAATTTTTCTGCTTTGTACAGATCTTGAAGTATCACTTTTAGTTAAAATTATTTTAGTTTTGACAGCACCAGGGCCTCCTACTGTCATGTCAACATTAGTATAGTCTACAATACTTGCATAAAATGAAGGATAATATTGAAGCCTATCAATACTTGTATTGTTGAAAGTAGATACAATAATCGTATCATTTAAAGTCGTATCAGTGTTAAAACGAGAGTATGTAAAATAAAATCTTAATGAATCTACGGTATAATTGGAAAATTTGGTAGTAGCAAAAGGTGTATTTTTGAAAATTTGAGATCTAGGATCAAAAACTAATCCTAAAGAATTTATATAGTTTTTACTAACCGCGTTAGAATATACAAAAAAAGCATTAGTGTCAGGGAATAGTGTCCAAGAAGAATAAGCGTTTGAAGCTGCACCTAATGAAGATGCAGTTGAAAACCAACTTGGTCCTTCTGCTTTTCTTTTACTTGATTGTAAAAAGTTTGGTTGATTTATTTCATCTTCAATTGATTGTTTAACAATTGTAGTTGGTTTAAATTCTGGCGTCTGAGCCAATAAAGATGTGCCGCTTAAAATTAAAATGGCAAAAATTGTAAATACTTTTTTCATAAATAAATTGATATATTTTATATGTTATTTAAATAAATTAGACTTCAAAGTTAATAAGAATGCTGCAATAAATAAGAAAAAAATAATATTAAATTCATAAAAAAAAATAAATTATTGAAAACCAGTATATTACAAATCGCCTTGCAATGGTCTAATCAACAATTCCTCGACACAAGCATGCTCACGATTCAACCAAGTTGTATAGATCATTTCGGCAATGTTTTCTGGCTTCATAAACCTTGACTTAGGTAAATCGCTTCCACTCCAACTGTCTGTGTAAGTTGCTCCCGGAATTACAGCACATACATTGGTTTGAAAGGGCATTAACTCTAACCTTAAAACCCTATTTAATCCTAACAAAGCATGTTTTGAAATACAATAACTACCTCCATTTGGGTATCCCATAGTACTGGCAGTAGAACAAATATTGTATATATAGTTATGTGTTTTTTGTTTGATTAACGGCAGCAATCCTCTTGTAAAATAATAAGGTGCAGCAATATTAAGTGCCATTTGTAATTCAAACACTCCCTCTTCTTCAGTACCTATTTGACCGGGCAAAAACACACCTGCATTGTTTACCAAAACACTAATAGAGTCATATTTATTAGTGATAAAAGCCGAACAAGACATTACATCCTCTTTTTTAGAAAAATCGTAAAACAAACAATCTAAAGTATCAGGGTACTCTCCTATCAATTCTTTTAAATCTCCAATTGACCTTGAAATACTAATTACAAAATGGCCTTCTTTCAAAAATTTCTCAACAATTGCCTTCCCAATTCCTTTGGAACCGCCCGTTACGACAACATTATTTTGCATGTTTCAAACCTAATGATAAAATTGAAGGTTTCAAAAAAACAGTCCACTATTTTTATAAATTTGAAAAATCCACATTAAAAGATGTTAATTAAAAAAATAAAAAATGTTGTAAGTTTGTGTCTTTAAAATGAATCTAAGTTTCTTTTATCATTTTGGGCGGTATATCTTGTTTTTAAAAAGCATGTTAACCAAACCAGAAAAATTCGAAATATTTTTCAAGCGTTTGTTTGATGAAATGTATAAAATCGGCATTGGTTCTCTTCCTATTATTGCCATAACTTCTCTTTTTATTGGTGCTGTAACTACAGTTCAAACCGCCTATCAATTAGTGAGTGGTTTGATATCTAAAACGGTTATAGGTACCATTGTATCAGACAGTACAATGTTAGAACTTGGCCCAACTATCTCTTGTCTTGTGTTGTCTGGAAAAGTTGGGGCGCATATCGCTTCCGAAATTGGAAATATGAGAATTAGCGAACAAATAGATGCTCTAGATGTAATGGGAATTAACGCCTCGGGTTATTTAGCTTTACCTAAAATTATTGCTGGAATGATAATGATTCCTTTGCTCAATATTATTGCAATTACATTAAGTATCTACGGAGGTTATTTAGCTGGTGAATGGTCTGGTATATTAACACACGATGAATTTATAACAGGTGCTCGAAGTACCTTTAAAGGATTTACGCTCTTTTTTAGCACGGTCAAAGCTTTTACGTTTGCTTTTATCATCACAAGTGTAAGTAGTTACCACGGTTATTACACCAAGGGTGGTGCATTAGAAGTTGGTGAATCTAGCACCAAAGCGGTTGTTTATAGCTCGGTATTGGTTTTGTTTTTCGATTACATTTTAGCAGAGTTGATGTTATAAGCATTAAGCCATGATAGAAGTTAAAAATTTAAATAAAAGTTTTACAGACAAACATGTTTTGTATGATATCAATGCCACACTTTTAAGCGGTAAGAATAATTTAATTATAGGTGCAAGCGGTTGTGGTAAAAGTGTGTTATTGAAATGTTTGGTTGGCTTAGAAAAACCACAATCTGGTTCTATCTTGTTCGACAACAGAGATATTTTAAACATGAATCCGGTTGAACTTAGAGTGGTTCGCAAAGAAATTGGGATGTTGTTTCAGGGAACTGCTTTGTTTGACTCTTTAACAGTGGAGCAAAATATTGAATTCCCATTGCGCTTTTTTAGTAAAATGACCCCTGCGGAACGAAAAGACAGAGTGAATTTTTGTTTGGAAAGAGTAAACTTACCCAATGTCAACAAAAAATACCCAAGTGAAATCAGTGGTGGTATGAAAAAAAGAGTAGGAATTGCCCGTGCCATCGCATTAGATATTAAATATTTATTCTGCGACGAACCCAACAGTGGTCTTGATCCTATTACTTCTCGTGTTATAGATGAACTTATTAACGAAATTACAAAAGAATACCAAATTACGAATATAGTTGCCAGTCATGACATGAAAACAGTATTTGACATCGGTGACCATATTTTGTTTATGTATAAAGGTAAATTGTGGTGGGAAGGCAACAAAGAAGATTTCAGACATGCCGTAAAAGAAGTAGAGGAACTTAAATTATTTATTGACGCTAGTTATTTTGAATAAACTTTACTTAATTATAATGGCCTTGTTTATTTCAGGTTGTGGTTGTACCCCCGACCCTGACTATATTACTTTACTTGGCTTGAATTTTAACAAAGACAAAACAAATTTTAAATTAAACGAGCCGTTGAGTTTGTATTTCACTTTCAACACTTCAAGGAATCAATCTACTACTCAAACATGCCTAATATACAATAAAAAAGAGTTAGACCCTTTATATTCAGACATTATTATTGAAGACAGTACTGCTCTATTTTGTGATAGAGATTTAATGATTCAAAATGTATTGATTAAAAAAAACGAAAACATTCTTATGTACAATTTTAATCATCAATTTTACATATCAGATGTTCCCAATTCAAAAATCAATAATTTCTATTTTTTAGAGCCTTCGAAAATCGACAAAAGCTCAATTAACTTTAACAATAAATATAAATTTACTGTAAGAATAAGAACAAACAAACAATATTTACAGGATACCATTCAAATACAATTTTCAGAATAACAATGTTTAAAAACCTATTAAAATCAAGTTTAATAATTGCAATTGCCTTAGTTTTAAAATCACATAAAACAGATGAAGGTATGTTCCCACTCAGTCAGCTTAACAAAGTTGACTTCAAAACTGCTGGTTTTGCCCTCAATCAATCTGATATTTTTAACCCACAAGGGGTATCTTTGACAGATGCATTGGTAAGATTAGGTGGCTGTACAGGTTCATTTGTTTCTCCAGAAGGTCTTATCATAACGAATCACCATTGTGTATTTGGTTCAGTAGCAGGTGTGAGTTCAAAAGAAAAAGATTATTTAGAAAATGGTTTTTATGCTTCTAAAAAAAGTGAAGAATTAAAAGTTGGATTAACTTGCAAAATCACCAAAAGTTACGAAGATGTTAGTGAACTTGTTTTAGACAGTGTTTCTCCTAGAATGTCTCCGAAACAAAAAAAAGATATTATCAATAAAAACATCCAAAGTATTTTAAAAAGAGAGCGAGCTCAAAACCCTGATTTAACTATAGAAATAAGTGAAATGTTTGTGGGATATAGTTACACTTTGTTCAGATATCAAACCTTGAAAGATGTCAGATTAGTTTATGTTCCACCGCGCACTATAGGTGAATTTGGTGGAGAAACTGACAATTGGGAATGGCCTAAACACACAGGTGATTTTAGTTTTGTACGTGCTTATGTTGGTAAAGATGGTAAACCAGCTGAATACAGTCCCGACAATGTACCATTTGTCCCTAAAAAACATTTAACCATCAACCCAAAAGGCACTAAATCAGACGATTTAGTATTTATACTTGGTTATCCTGGAACAACCTATAGACATCAACCGGCTCAGTTTATAGATTATCACCAACAGTATATTCTTCCGTTTATAAGTGAATGGTTTGGGTGGAGAATTCAACAAATGGAAGAATTGGGCAAAAACGACCGAGACTTGTATTTAAAAATGGCGCCTACTATTAAAAGTTTAGCCAATACAAAAAAGAATTTCGAAGGTAAATTATTTGGGTTAAAAGAAACTCAATTATTAAAAACCAAACAAAACGAGCAAGATGAATTGTTGTCAAACATGAAATCACAAAACGGCAACACTCAGTTTTTGAACACCATTGATAGTTTGTACAAAATCCGTTTAGAAAGCGCACAAAAGAACCTCATTTTGGGTAGATTTAGTGTTGATTGTGGAAGTTTTAATGCAGCATTAGCCATTGTTTTATTAAAAGAAATGTATCCCAAAGCACCTAAGAAAAGTGATACACTATTTTGGAACAAATGGAAAACTGAATTAAGTAAAAAACTGAAAGGGCAATATCAAATATTGAATCCCAAATTAGAGGAGTTCACTATTGCAGAGTTGGTAAAAAGAGCTAATGCAACACCATCAATTCAAATAAATGGATTAAAGAAAATTAAAAATCCTAAGAAATGGGCTTCAAAGGTTTATAAAAAAACAATCTTAACAAACGCTAATCAATTTTATACAATGATAGAAAAAGAACCATGGAAGGTCTATAATAGTAAAGACAAATTGATAGAATTGACTGAAGAAATGTTGCCTTATCTAAGAACTTCAAGTGAAGAACAAACAGCGGTTACATTGAAATTAGACGAACAATTACCTCAATTGTTAGAATCAAAAATTAAATACATGAATCAGTCTTTTGTTCCCGATGCAAATAGCACCTTAAGATTTACTTATGGTTACATCAGCGGTTACAAAGAGGGCTTGAACAAACATCCTCAACCATACACTTACAGAAAAGAAATTTTTGAAAAAAATAGCACAGACAATGTTGATTATAGATTGTCTACTCCAGTTAAAGATTTATTAAAAACAGATTTAATAGACCAAAGGCTTCTTGACCCTGAAACCAATGATTTGGCAATTTGTATGCTTTATAACATGGATACAACGGGTGGCAATAGCGGAAGTCCTGTTATGGACAAAAACGGCCATTTAGTAGGTGTAAATTTTGACCGTGCCTACACCGCAACGCTGAATGATTACAGTTGGAATAAGGAGTACAGCAGAAGTATTGCCGTAGATATCCGTTACGTCATATTCACTCTCAAATACCTGAATAATGCAAACAATATCCTCACAGAAATGGGGATAAATATGTAATCGTCCTCTAGACTTCAGTTGTATTTATCTATTTAATCACATAACTTTGTGATGTGAGAATTGTTTGGCTATTATTTTTTTTTCCCTTGTTATGCCTCGGTCAAGGCATTACAGTAGACTATGGTCAAAATAGTTCTCAAGTACTTTCAAATGAATTAAGTTTAAAGAAAGATAACATTGAAATTATTTATTACCAAGGACACGACAACACTGCCAAAACGGTTTTTAATATTGTAGAATCTGTTCTTACGGAGTATGAAAATCGCTTGAATTACAACTTAAGTAATGGAATAAAAATAATTGTTTACAATAATATCTTTGCCTTTCAAAGAAGCAACATCAATATTACTAATCCTCAACATTATGCAGGTGGATATACGTTATTAAACGACAATATTTCTAGTGTTTATTTTGATGGCAATTTACATGATTTGAATTTACAAACCCGTAGAGCCATTGCCGAAGTAATAGTCAGTGAGTTTATTTTTGGCGGAAATATTAGAGAAAGAGTTCAATCGGCAGCATTGTTAAATTTACCCGATTGGTATTACAAAGGCTTAGTATATTATTTGGCAGAAAGTTGGAATGTCAATAACGATAACATTCTTAAAGACTTTTTCCAAAACAAAAAACAAAAGCAATTTACCTCTTTACAAAAAGAAGAAGAATGGTTGGCAGGACATAGTATTTGGCGTTTTTTGGAAGAAAAATATGGCAGTAGCGCTGTTAGTAACGTTGTCTTTTTAACCCGAATAAGTCGCAGTATCGAAAACTCTTTTGGCTATTATACAGGCCTAAGCATTTCGCAATTATTAAAAGAATGGGAGCGTTTTTATATGGATAAATACAGCAATGATGAGCTGATATTTAAACTGCCAAAAGGAGAAGAGAATGCGCCCAAAAAGCTAAGTAAACAAATACATACTCAACTTAAAATTAGTCCTAGCGGCGAACAAATTGCCATAGTTACAAATACCCGCGGAAAATACAGAGTGTATTTATACGATATAAAAACAAAGAATATATTAAAAATTAATAGTGGTGGGCATCAATTACTCAATAGAAACATGGTTAATAATTACCCTTTAATCTCATGGAATTCTACTAATCAACAATTAGGTGTAATCGTATATGAAAACAATCAATCCATTTTAATAACCTACAATCAATCTGGTAAATTACTTTCAAAAAAAATCCTCAAAGAATCCAATTTAGTTAAAGATTTCAGTTATAATAATTCAGGCAATAAACTTATTTTATCCATACTTAAGGATGGACATTCTAATTTGGTTTTATATCACCTAGACAAGCAAGAATTTGAAACTGTTAGTAAAAATGAATTTGACCATTTGTACCCTCGTTTTTCAATAAATGACGAAACCATCTATTTTATTTCCAATCAATTACAATTTAAATCAGAAACAAGTCCATATTTAGCATTGTATTCAATAAACCTTAAAACAAAGGAAAAAAAATACGTTTACGGTCTTCAAAGTAAAGAAATTAACTTTATAGAACCTATTCCAATTAATGAGCGCTATATCAGTTTATTGAGTGATAAAAATGGGATTGTTAATAATTACGTTTATGATATAGAAAAAAAAGAATTGTTACAGCAAACCAATTACAAACGCAGCATACATTACAATGACATTTCAGTTTTAAATAGCGTTTATGTCGATTTATTGTATTTTAACAATAGATATAGATTATACATTGGTTCATTACCTTCCGATTTTCGTTCAGAGCAGATATTGACGAATGAAAAAACAAAATATAGAATACTTATTGAACAGTATTTAGCCAACCATCAATACTACGAAGACAGCATAGAACATATTCGTCTTATCAACGATTCAATAAAAAAAACACCTACTGATACCATTGTAATACCCGTTAAAAAACCGATTTTCCTGAGTGGCCATTCCGACAAGGATGAAATAATTGGTATGAATGACAAAAACAAAACACCAAAAATGTTGATGGAAACTAAATTTTCCAACCATTTAGGCGTTAATTTTTTCATACAACAATTTGACAATTCTATATTAAATAATTATTTATTCCCTTCCAATCTGCAGGAAAATGTATTCAACTATCCTTTGGTATCCCCTATCATTATTACCCAATTGAGCGATCCATTAAAAAACCATTTAGTTGAAGCTGGGGTTCGAGTTCCATTGTCAATAAAAGCGACTGATTTGTTTTTTCAATACACTAATCGCAGTAAACGTTGGGATAAAAAAATATCGGCATTCAGACGTTCCCGATACTTTGATGATTTTGACAACATCAAAATGGTAAACTCTCAAGCTAAACTTGCAACTATTTATCCATTCACTGAAAGAAGTAGATT
>JBILJV010000123.1:0-3017 GCA_044377005.1 Bacteroidia bacterium | reverse complement strand
TGTTCTTTTAGTTTTTATTTTAAATTCTTGTTCAAAATCAACTGTAAGAACAACAAATACATTTTGTGATTCATTATCAATAACTGGATTTAATTCATCTAGATTGGTTCAGTGCAAACAAATAAAAGATACAAATTTTTTGGCTTATTATGACACCAAGACTAACCAAATAAAAATTGTAAATTTAAATAATTTAAATATCTATATATTAAATCCTTACATTGATGAAAATAAACAATTAAGGAGTTTTTGTTTCCAAAATCTTGATTCAATTATATTAATGTATGAGAATGAATTACAATTGGTTGATATTAAAAACAAAATTATTAATTATACTACTTATAAAAATGAATTTTTATTTGGAGAGACAAAATGTATTATTGACGATTATTTTAATTTTAGTAGTATATTTTATCTTCCAAATAGACAGTCAATTGTCGCAATGACTCATCCTTATTTAAGTTTTTGGTCATATGACTTTTTTAAGTATCCAATTGAAGTTGAAATTAGTTTAAAGGATGGAAGTGTTAAACCACTTAACAATATCAAATATCCAAATCAATACCAACAAAATAACTATGGTAATTCTTTCTTTTTTGATAGATTTTTTGATGGTTCATCAATCTATTATTCTTTTCAGGCATCTGATAAAATATTGGAATACAATACTAAAACTAGTAACACTTTTTTTTATGAATCAAAATCCTCTGTAGAATTCCTTGGAGAAGTTGAACCATTTAATACGAAATTCAAAGAAGATATGAATATTGTAACGCTACATTTGGTAAATAACCCAACTTATCTCGACATATTTAAAGATACTTTTAAGAATGTATATTACAGGTTTGCATATACTGCGGCCAAAAACAAAGGGTTAAATGCTAAGTATGAAGATAAAGAATTATACTTGTTCATCCTTAATAATAAATTTGAGGTTTTGGATAAAGTATTAATTAAAGATAAGGTTGTTTTTGGTTCATCATTTGTAACCAATAAAGGTTTTTATATTCCAAAATTTAATGAAAAAAATACCAATATTACTGAATTTAAGGTTATTGATTTTACTAGTCTTTAGTTCTTGTAATTCAGCCGAAAAGATAGATTATAATGATTATTACAAAGGTCGTTTTGAGGCAATTTTAGAAGAATCTTTTATTAAATCAGATGATATAAAAACCAATCTGTTTATTATTCCTATAACTCAATGTAATTCTTGTGATATTGGTACCTATGACATTGTTAAATCATATAAAAGCAAAATTAATAATGAGAGATTTATTTTGTTGTTTATTACAAATGATACTTTGAATTCTGATTTAATCAATGAATTTAAAAACACTTATAATTTCGAAGTTTATAAAATGAGTACAGAAGATGCTCATAAAAAGAATTTATATTTTCTTGAGGCAATGTATTTGCAAATTCTTAATTCAAAAGTAATAGAATACAAAGTGCTTTAATGAGTATCATAAAAATTCTATTGTAATTTCATCGTTTTTTTGCACTTTTGAAACTTTAAAATCAATCATTCGACGCATGAAAAAAAATTTATTGACCTTTATTTGTCTCTCATTAACGCTTTCTCTTTTTGCTCAGGATACCATCCGAAATAAAAAAAATGGCGGTTATTTATTTAAAAAAATGGCTGAATTGGAAACCAATAGTGTGCAAGACCAAAATAGAACAAGCACTTGTTGGAGTTTTTCTTCTTTGTCGTTTTTTGAAAGTGAATTGATTAGAATGGGTAAAGGGAAACACAATTTAAGCGAAATGTTTGTGGTGCGCAATGCATATGTTGGTAAAGCTGATATGTATGTGCGAATGATGGGCTTACATAATTTCGGTCCAGGTGGTGCTTTTCACGATTTGCCTTGGGTAATTCGCCGTTATGGTATCGTACCTGAAGAGGTTTACAAAGGATTAAATTATGGTGTTGATAAGCACAACCATGCCGAACTTGATGCCGTTTTGAAAGGAATTGTGGATGCCGTTAAAGACAATCCTCAAGGTAAACTTACTTCCGCTTGGAAAGGTGCTTTTGAAGGTGCTATTGATGCATACTTGGGTAAAATTCCCGAAAAATTTACTTACCAAGGTAAAGAATATACCCCCCTTACTTTTTCAAATTCTTTGGGTTTAAATATGGACGATTATGTGTCTTTAACTTCATTTACTCACCATCCCTATTACACACAATTTGCCATTGAGGTGCAAGACAATTGGGCCATGGTACAAAGCTATAATGTTACTTTAGACGATTTGCAAAATACAGCGGTATATTCACTAAGCAAAGGTTACACTTGGGCTTGGGGTGCCGATGTAAGTGAAAAAGGATTTTCATTTAAAAACGGTGTAGCCATAGTGCCTACTCACGATTCATTGATAGCGCAACACGGCAAAGACAGTAAAGGGTTTAACAATGCTGGTGCTGATAGAACAGGAGCTGCTTTTAACCAACCAATGCCCGAAAAAGAAATTACACCTGCCATTCGTCAGGAAGCGTTTGATAATTACCAAACTACTGACGACCACGGCATGCATGCCACCGGATTGTACACCGACCAATTAGGTTATAATTATTTTAAAATTAAGAACAGTTGGGGAAGTGGCAATGATTGTCAAGGTTACTTGTATTGCTCTATGCCGTATTTTAGATACAAAACAATCAATATTTATTTGCATAAAAATGCTTTACCTAAAGAGTTGGCCAAAAAATTAGGCATAACCCAAACCAACTAATCGCGATTGAAATTGATATTAGTACCGGCTATTTCGGACACAGAACTGGATGAGCTTGCCCAATTGGCGGCGCAAATATGGTCGGCTTACTATCCGCCTATCATTGGGGAAGCACAGGTAACGTACATGCTACAAAAGTTCTATTCTGCGGCTGCATTGCTTGATCAAGTAAAAGAAGGACAACGTTTTTATTTGGTTAAAAGTCAAACGGAAACCTTAGGTTTTGTGGCTTTAAGCAGTCAGGAAGATTTGAGTGTTTTTATCAATAAGTTTTACTT
>JBILJV010000138.1:0-3090 GCA_044377005.1 Bacteroidia bacterium | reverse complement strand
TGCGTTGAATGTAAGAGAACTGTTCATTTACAACCGATACGGAACACAAGTGTACCGATACGGCAATTACACAAACCAGTGGAACGGCCAGTCGAATGCAGGCGATGAATTACCAGATGGCACATACTTTTACATGATTCAAACAGTAGAAGGCGAGAGCATAACGGGATGGATTTTCATTAACAGATAAAAAAAGGATAATAATTACTGCCTGAAGGAATTCAGGCAGTAATTTACCACATAAAACACTACCAGGATATGAATAAAATATACTTAGCCGTACTGATTGTTGTAGTCACATTATTTGAGGCTCAAGCACAACAAGACCCACATTATACCCAGTACATGTATAATATGAACGTAATAAACCCAGCTTATGCAGGCTCGAAAGAAAACCTATCATTCGGACTTTTATACCGCAAGCAATGGGTAGACATACAAGGAGCGCCCTCGACCTTTACCTTCTCAGGCCATTCCCCAGCGGGCAAGAACGTAGGCTTAGGACTCTCGATAATAGCCGATGAAATCGGCCCGGTAAAAGAGCAAAACGTTTACGGAGACTTCTCCTACACCCTTAATTTAGGAGGCGAACACAAGCTAGCCCTTGGATTAAAAGCAGGAGCCACGTTTCAAAGAATAGGACTCTTTAGCGATATCAACTCCTCACTGCCAGACCCCAGCGATAGCGGATTTAGAGAAGACACCAGTAATATATTTTTCAATATAGGAACCGGTATATTTTATTACACCAATAAATATTATGTAGCCTTATCAGTACCCAATATGATGAAAGCCAATTATTTGGATTTCAATGGCGTAAAATACGGTACCGAAACCCAACACTATTTCTTAACAGGAGGATACGTATTTGATTTAACCCCCAATGTAAAATTCAAACCCTTTGCAATGCTTAAATCCGCATTCAACTCCCCGAGTTCATTGGATGTATCGGCCAACTTTTTATTCAACGAGCGCTTTGAAATAGGAGGTACCTACCGTGTAGACGACAGCTTTGGAGCGATGGTCAATTTTGCCGTTACCCCATCGTTACGAATCGGATATGCCTATGACAACATCATCTCCGAACTTAGAACAGCAGCCCCCTCCTCACACGAGGTTATCCTGTTATTTGATCTAAACTTTCCAAAGAAAGTTTCCCGTTCACCACGATTTTTCTAACATAAAAGCACTCACATAATGAAAAGACTCTATATTCTATTAAGCTGTGTGTTAGTAAGCACCACAACCTTAACCGCACAAAATAAAAAAACCCAAACCGCCGATAAACTCTTCAATCAATTTGAATACGTAGAAGCGAGTAAGGAATACCTGAAGTTAGTAGACAAGGGCGAGAAAGACCCCTACCTATACAAGCAACTTGCCGATTCCTATTACAACATGTATAGCCCTACAGAATCAGCCAAATGGTACGCCAAAGTAGTAGAAACCCCACAAGAGGCCGAAACCTACTTTCGCTATGCCCAAATGCTAAAAGCCTTAGGTAAATACGAAGAATCGAACAAGCAAATGGCCGTTTTTGCCAAAAAAGCACCAAGCGATCATAGAGCCAAGGACTTCAACCAAAACCCAGGCTATTTACCAAAACTGCTCAGCAAGCAAAAGTCCTACAACGTAAAAGCATTGGAGATCAATAGCGAAGGATCCGACTTTGGTGCGGTACTAACCAACGAGAACACGTTGTATTTTACCTCCTCAAGAAACAAGAGTAAACGCACCGACGGATGGAACGACGAGCCCTATTTGGACATCTATAAATCGACCTACAACAGCGATAAAACCTTCTCCAAGCCAGAAGAAGTATCCGAACTGAACACCAAGTGGCACGACGGACCAGTAAGCATCAGTAGCGACGGTAACACGATGTATTTTTCAAGAGACTCACACAGTGAAAAACAATTTGAGAAAGACAAGAAACTCAATACAAAGTTCGGGCAAGTGTACCTTTACAAAGCCACAAAAGACGGCGATAAATGGGGCAACATCCAATCGTTACCCTTCAATAACAAAGACTACTCAAACAGTAGTCCGAGTTTAAGCAAAGACGGAAAAACCCTGTACTTCAGTTCCAATATGCCAGGCTCTGTAGGTCAAACCGATATTTGGAAAGTAGCAGTCAATGCAGATGGAAGCTATGGCACACCCGAGAATATGGGCGCCAAAATCAACACCGAAGGCAAAGAACAATTCCCGCAAATAACGGACGACAACATCCTGTTTTTCTCCTCCAACGGACACATTGGACTTGGTGGATTGGACATCTACATGATCGACCTAAAAACCAACAACGAAATCCAGAATGTTGGGAAACCGGTAAACAGCGAGAAAGACGACTTCGCCTTTAGCTTCAATGTAAGTAAAAATGCAGGATTCTTTTCCAGCAATAGAACAGGAGCTGATAACATCTATTGGGCCGATCCAGTATGCGGGGTAGAATCAATTGTAGTTGTAACCGATACCAAAACAGGTGCCTTGTTAAGCAATGCAAGAGTATCGATATTAGATGCAAAGAAAAACGTCTTGGAAACCCAAACTACCACTGCAAGTGGAGCAATCAGCTTTCCATTAGATTGCAACACGCCCTACAGCATTCAAGCCGCAAAAGACAGCTATGAGAGTGGCGTATTCTCCATCGCAGCCACAAATGGAGGAAAAATAAGAGTAGATGCACCGTTGAATCCGATAGATGTAATTGTAACCGAGAAAGAAGTGATTTTAAAAGAAATCAATTTTGAGTACAATAAAGCCAACATCACGGCCGAAGGCGCTTTTGAATTAGACAAACTGGTTCAAGTGATGAAGCAAAACGAAAGCATCGTGATTATGGTAAAAGCACACACCGATAACAGAGGTAGTGACACTTACAATATGAGTCTGTCTGATCGCAGGGCCAAATCGACCGTGCAGTATGTAATCTCTAAAGGAATCGATAAAGCACGAATCTCAGGAAAAGGATACGGAGAGAGCGAACCCAAAGTAGATTGTAAAGAAGCTTGTACAGAAGAAGAGCACGCACAAAACAGACGAAGTGAATTTTTGATTGTAAAGAAATAAGCGATCAGTTCAGCTTAC
>JBILJV010000133.1:0-2561 GCA_044377005.1 Bacteroidia bacterium | reverse complement strand
ATTTTATTCGGCAGAGGAAAGTAAAGCCATCGTAAATCGATTGTTTGAAGATGGCTTTAAGTTGACTTCCAAAGAGTTATTACTAAACCCTCAATTGCCCTTTAATCACGAACAACTTTTAAGTGATAACATAAAGCGCTTATGTGTTTTTGAACCGGTTCAACATGTCCTTGGTTTTGAATGGTTTGGTGGATTAAAAATAAAAGTGAATCAACATGTACTAATTCCACGGCCCGAAACCGAGGAATTGGTTAATTGGATTGTTGAATTGGAGGTAAACAAAGTCAGTGCCATTGCCGACTTATGCACCGGTAGTGGATGTATTGCCTTATTGCTCAAAAAACATTTTAAAGAATCCAAACTTTTTGCAGTGGATGTGTCAGAAAATGCACTCTCGGTAGCCCAAGAAAATGCTGAAATAAATCAATTAAATATTGAATTTATAAAGCAAGATGTGTTACAAGATGTTTTGACTCATCAAGTGGATGTTGTTGTTAGCAATCCTCCTTACATTATCGCCGAAGAGGCTGCATTAATGCACAGTAATGTATTGCAATATGAACCTCATTTGGCATTGTTTGTTGATGATAAAGATGCTTTGTTGTTTTACAAGAAAATAATTGAGCAGTTTGTAGACCAATCATGCCGAATTTATTTTGAATTAAATCCCTTAACAGCATTTGAACTCAAAACCTTTTGTGAGATGAAAGGAATAAGCTGCCTGTTGAAACAAGACATGCAAGGGAAATGGCGCTTTGCAATGATTACAACGGGAAAGAACCAAACGATGAACTCAAACAGTTAAAGTCAGATTTCAGCAATGGTTTTGCAATTCACTTGAATCATTTCTAAAATTATTGATTAAATTCAATTATTTTTGTCTCGACTATATGCAATCATTTCAAATAAACAGATACAAAGCCGAAGCGCCTGTGATGGCTACCTTTTTTTTATTCGCTTTAATTTGTAGTCTGTATTTTTATCCTTCTCTTTATTGGTTTGCTTTTCTCATTTTCCCCCTTTTGTTTATTGCTTACGTCCTTTTAAGAATGGCGAAATTTGGATTTTTTAAACGCCAAACATTTTTTGTAATGGATGATGAAGGCATTAAATATTGCTTTCATTTGTATCAAAAGCCCTTGTTTTTAAAATGGGATTTGGTTGATAAGGTGAATTATCAAATGTATGAAACCAATTTTAAATTGAAGGTTTCTGGTGAAATTATCAGCATGAATATGGGATATTTTCAAAATCCTGATGATATTGTTGAAATAAAAAGAATTATAAGTTCACACTGTCAGGAAATGTAGATGATTTGATATAATTAAATTAATTATTAGAATATAAAATTAATATTTCAACTATTCAAAATATATGTAATTAAATACCTTGGAAGAATTAATAGGGGTAAAAAATTTTCTACCTTTATCGTCTACAAAAATTTTTAAGTTATATTTCGATAATAAAGGGTATGATTTTTTTTCAAAAACTTTTTTTTGTTTAATGTTAATTTCTATAAAATAAGAAAAATTAAGATGATTACCAACTATGAATATTATACTATCTTTTTTATAAATTTCATTGTAAAAAAAAGTATTCATTGAAGTTAGATTATTAGTCAATAATATATTGGTGAAAGTATCGTTAATTAAATCTAAGTAAATACTGTCATTTTGGTAATACAAGTAAAGAAATGGATCCAAAAACCAAACTGGATTTTCAAGATTATTAATATTTATTAAGTTATTTGACACATTGGGAAAAATTTTCCCTTTTATTGGATTTGGTATTTTTAATGAGTCAATTTTGAATGGTTGTAAAATATGGTTATTGTCGTTTTTAAGTTTGTAAATTAGATTTTTTTTAGAAACAACAGTTGTGTTATTTTCACTTATTACTTGTGAGTATACGAGAGAATCATTTGATAAAACTTGAGAATAATTTAAAAAAATTGGAGTATGACTATTGTAACTAATGCGTCTATCCCAATAATAATCAACTGTTTTTAATTGTTGGTCTAGTATTAATGTTAGATTAAAATTTGCTTTAGAATAATAATTTTTGTCAAGAATGATAGATAGTGAACCTAGTAAATATATTTTTTCATTTTGAAAGTATATTTTATTGATTTTAATAAAGTTTTCTCCTTCTGATATATATGATTCATATGCTTTGAAAATTGAGTCATATATTTCTTTATTTGAGAACTTTAAGTCTTCATATAAATTTTTATGAATTTCTGTAATATTAACTAACTCCTTTAGGCTACCCTTTATGAAATCAGAACTATCATATATATTTATTTTGTATATTTCATTTTTAAAAACAGGATCAGTTATGTAAATATACTTGTTTACTTTTATAATTGAACTATTTTCTGAAATTCTTATTAAGCTTGGTATTTTTATTTTTGATGAATGTTTTAGAGTAAAAGAATCAATTACATTAAACTTTTTCATTAGTTTTAAACCAGTATTAAAATTTATAAAAGTAAGAAAATCCGTTTCATTAACTTCATTTATAGGCTTTATTTTTTGAATGATACCATCAACTATAAAGAT
>JBILJV010000122.1:0-3098 GCA_044377005.1 Bacteroidia bacterium | reverse complement strand
TTTCGCTTACAAAATATTGTGATTGAATAGAATTCAATCCATTATAATTAGAAGCAATTTTATTGATTTCAAAATCTTGGTTATAGTTCATCGTACTTTTTTGATGTTCCTTTTGCTTTGTCTACAGGATATTTCTCTCCATTTTTTTTGATTTTGTCCAAAACAATTTCTTTTACATCGAATCCATATTTCTCGGCTAGTAAAAAGGCAAATGAAAAAATATCGGCAAGTTCCTCTTTTATTTTTTCGGTATTAGCATCCTCTGATTTCTTCCAAAGAAATAATTCTAAAAGTTCAGCACTTTCTATATTTATAGCTAAAGCCAAATCTTTTGGATTATGAAATTGCTCCCAATCTCTTTCATTTCTGAATTTCAAAAGTGCTTGTATTATTTCTTCGCTTTCTTTCATTACTTCTTCAATTTCAATTTAGATTGTATTTCTCGGGTTCCTTTAACGTACTAATAATACTAATTTTTCAGTCCTATAAAATACAATTTATGTATGCAGGTCTTTAGTTTCAGACATTATTTTAAGTCAATGTACAAATATGCATGATATTTTTTGAACAAGCAAAAGAGATGGTTATTAATAATTTTAAACCCACATTTACCCCAACAAATGTGCTGTTTGATTATGTTCTATGACATCAAAACAGTCGAGATTTTAGAGGAAAATGGTTTTTGTTTTTTTGTACTTGGCGTAGGAGGTATTTTCAACCACAAATGGGCTGTTAGCAGAAGCGGATCTATTTATCGTTTGTCTCATTGATAAATAGTTCTTGTAATTTTTGTTGCAGTAGTTTCTTGTCGGGAAGTTGTATTTTATACTTTGAAACCATTGTCGGTGATAGGCTTCTGCTTAATGCATATTCTACAACTTCACTGTCTTTGTCCTTGCATAGCAAAACTCCAATGCTCGGATTTTCGTTTGGCTTTTTTACGTCTCTGTCCAATGCTTCAAGATAAAAGTTTAGCTGTCCCAAATGGTCAGGCTTGAATTTGTCTGCTTTGAGTTCAAACGCCACTAAACATTGTAGTCCACGGTGGTAAAAAAGCAAGTCAATGTAAAAATCGCTGTTACCTACTTGTAACTTATATTCTTCTCCTATAAATAAAAAGTCTTTCCCGATTTCGAGAATGAAATTTTTCATTTGCCTTGTAAGTCCAAGCTGTAAATCGCTTTCACTGTGTGGGTCTGGCAAGTTTAAAAACTCAAATACATAGCTGTCCTTGAAGGTGTTTGAAAGGTCGTTATTACTTTCTCTCACCGCAGGTAAGAGTTTTACATTGCCAATCATTGTCCGCTCGAAAAAGCTTGCAGATATTTGTCGGTCAAGTTCTCGTTTGTTGTAATTCTCTTGTTTTACGAGTTTGAGGTAAAATTCCATTTCTTCAATGGTTTTACACCTTGAAAAAATCAACAGATTATTAGTCCAACTAATTTCTCTCACCAATGGTGAGAGTTTTGGCAAGTCTTTGTAAGTCTCATAAAACTGCTTCATTCTCCAAATATTTTTATCAGAGAAACCTTTTATATCTGGTTCGTGTGTTTGTATGAATTTTGCCAATTCTGTCAAAACAGAGTCGCCCCATTCTGATTGTTCAATTTTCTTGTAAATATATTCTCCAATATTCCAATAAAGATTTATCAATTCAGTATTTACGGCTTTTATAGCATTAGTCCGAGATTGTTTGATTAGTTGAATGATGTTCGTAAAGCGATTCTCCATTATTTATTTCTATATGCTAAAAATTTATGTTTTATAAGTCGTGTTTTTCTTTTGGAACCGGTTTGCTGACATTGCTACTAACTTACATTTATCACTAATAAAATAAGACAGAACCCTATTGAGTTGTATAAGTCTGAAAATTGTCAGGTTTTAATTTTAGAGGGAAATATGTTTAACGGTTTGCGGATTTGCGAATGTGGTGATTTTCAGCATCGTGACTAAGCCGAGATTAACCCAGCATAAAAGATGATGCAAGGTAGAATGTACAATAAACCACGTTACACGCCATTGAGGCAAAGGCCTTTTAGCTGTTCGCCCTTATACTATTTGTATCATTTTGCTCTCATTTTATTTCCCTTTGCATCGTGTGTCACTTCGGCAAGTTCAAGTTTTTCCATTAAAGGCGGGATATACATTCCAAATCGTCCACGCAGTCCTTTTTTTAGGCCATACCAGCCACCATTAGGGTTTTTTTCAGAACGTCCCCAAGCTTCTACAGTTCCTTCTTTTGCAGGTTTTTGTTCATCTGCACTTCCTAATTCCATCCAATCACCGTGTTGTTTAAGCATTGCGTGTAAGTCTGTCAGGCATTTTGCGTCATACATTAGTTTAGTTTTGCCAACGATACACATAATAACGTCTATGCCATCTTTTACCTCTTTATACATTTCATAGTCAGATGTCAATGGTGGAGTTTTTAATTTCCATGGATTTTCTTTTGTTCCTTCTGTTGCCATATTTTTTTAAGTTTTTTTACAAAAATGCAACTCATTTTTATAAGAACCTAATGTAAGGTAATAATAAAAGACAATAAGTATTTATAAACGGCTACGCTCAATAAATACGTTAAATAATTTTACTTAAAAGTCGTTTTGAACTGTGTTTTTAAGTTTTTAAATCGAGAAATTTAAAAGATAAATAATGAAAGACATATCTCCAATAGGTTTGCAAAAACCAAATCTACCCCAACAAATGCACTGTTTGATTGTGTTGTATGACATCAAAAAGTTGACATTGAATTTTTATACAAACACAAAAAAATGCGCATCGCTCTTGCCATGCATAACAATAGGTTATGTTCGGCTGTGCTTTTCATTATTTGGGCTAAATCCATTTAATGCTTAAATATAGGGCCTCAATAATTGGCATTTAGTAAAACAGTTTTAATGAAGTTATATTTATCTTAAACGTTCAATTTGCCCTGATTCTAATTGGAATGGAAGAGTGGTGTACTTGTAATGGCTTTGCCGATGAACGGTTAAGCTTGTTTGGGGTAGCCCTTTTTTCTTTCTTGAATTTCGTCAAATGTTTTTTCATAGTCGTTAAATTCAGTTCCCAAAAGTTTGTCCCAAATACGAAAATGAACG
>JBILJV010000018.1:0-35105 GCA_044377005.1 Bacteroidia bacterium | reverse complement strand
ATTTTTAAAAATTTATTCATCACTTTTTTAAAGTTAAATGCAAAAATGCAACCAAAAAATTTTAAAATTTTAAAATAGATATCTACTATTGTGGAATGTTTCAGATAGAAGTCCTATTAAGTCCTGCATTATTGCCATACCATCAAGTACAAAACAATCATGTGATAGTGGTTGATATTTTAAGAGCAACTTCCACTATAGTAACCGCCATTTATGAAGGGGCAAGTCATGTAAAAACGGTATTGAATGCCGAAGAAGCTTCTGCACTAAAAAGGAGCGGTTACCTGACTGCAGGAGAAAGAAATGGAGCGAAAATGGAAGGGTTTGATATGGGGAATTCTCCTTTTGAATGTATGGGTGGTAAAGTGTTAAACCAAAAGTTGGCATTAACCACTACCAACGGAACCAAGTGTTTTAATGCTGCTCAAGAGGCAGGTGCTCTAACTATATTGGCAGGTAGCTTTTTAAATTTGGATGCAACCATTAATTGGTTGAGTAATCATCCTGCTGATTGTGTTATTTTATGTGCTGGTTGGAAAAATAAAGTAAATCTCGAAGACACGTTGTATGCAGGATTGTTGACTCAAAGATTGATAAGCAGCAATATGGCAACAACCGAGGATGATGGGGCATTAATGGCTATGGATCTGTTACAAATGGCTGGTTCCGACTTTGCCGATTATTTAAAAAAATCCTCACATTATCAAAGGCTATCACATTTGCACCATCACGAAGACATGGTTTATTGCTTAAAACAATCCAGTATTGACGTTGTAGTTGGTTTGAAAGACGAGGCGTTAGTGAAGTTTTGATAACAATAAAAAAACCAATGTCTTTTGAACATTGGTTTTTTAAAAATAGGTTAATGACTCTTATTTTTTAGCAAAAGTAGAAGTGATAGTATAGTTGACATCACCAATTAATTCTACTGAACTTGTTTTAAGTTGAGTAGAAGTTAAAGTCAGAACTTTGTATGATTCTCCGTCAATTGTTAGGATAGTTTCATCAGAGTTAAATGACCAAACACCATTTTCTGTTTGTGGATCAGAAGGATCACATTTAGTTGCACCTTCGTCATAAATGATGGTGTTGTTGGTGTTAAATTTTTTAATATCGTCTTTATCACAATTTTCAAACTGTGAAAACAAGTCTGTGATAGTAGTCCCAAAATATGGCAATGGAGGGTCAACTGTAATAGCAGTAGTTTGCCAATAGTGAGCAGTTAGTAATTCTGTTTTAGTAGGTTGTTTTACATCTTCCTTATCGTCTTTAGAACAGCCTACAAAAAGAGAACTTAAGATAAGTGTTGCGAATAATATTTTTTTCATAATCATAATTACAAATGTATATTTTTTTTTAATATTGCAAATATTAAAAATTAGATGAAAGTAAACAATTATTTAATTTATTTATTGCTTCTAACTTTATCAAATAAAACTAATGCCCAAAATTTGCCAGATTATGTCTCAAAGGATTCTCTTGTAGGTTGGTGGCCATTCAATGGTAATGCTAATGATGAAAGTGGGAAAAATAACCATGGTAAAATTAACGAAGCGGAGTTGAATGAAGATAGATTTGGTATGGCAAATAAAGCATATAAAATCAATGGTCCTGCTCCTGGGATTTCTGTTGATAATATAAAAATTCAATCCCACGATTTTACATTAAGCTATTGGGTAAAGTATAATTCAAAGCCAACGACTAAAATAATTTCAGATATATCGCATGATTGGTATAAACTAGGAAGTTTTCATGTTTACCGTGACTCAAATAATAATATTGTTTTTGCTACACCTCATGCTCCACCAGATTGGGAAAGGTATAGTAAGAAAGCAGGCAATGATTCAATGGAACCTCTAAATCAATGGATAAATATTGTGATTGTAAGAAGCGGTCCAATAATGAGCTTATATAAAAACGGGCAAGAAGTTTCTAGTATTATCAATGGAAATAGTTTTGGTTTTATTACTCAAAACTTATATTTCGGAGGAGACCCAACAAATTTTGAATTAGATTCTAATGCTAAATTTAATGGCATATTGGATGATATTGGGCTTTGGAATAGGTCATTAACGCATCAAGAAGTAATTGACCTGTATTCAAGTTGCAATTTAACTATTTTAGAACAACCAGAAAATCAATTTACAGAGTTACTCGGGACTGCAAAATTTTCAGTGCTGGTATCAGATACCAATACTACATATAAATGGCAAGCATACTACAAAAATATGGGAACAGGAGAATTCGAAGATATAGGAACAAGTGATCCTTATTTAGTTGGGGTCAATACTCCCGTTTTAACAGTAAAACTAGCAGTTGACGATTATGATAAAATGAAAATTAGATGCCTTTTAAATCTTAATCCTTGTGTTGATACTACACAAGTTGTAGAACTGAATTTCAAGTCAACTACTAAAGTTAATACATATCTGAAACGAAAATTGTCAATTTATCCAAATCCAGCTTCACAATTAATAACTCTTAATTCTTCAAATTGTATAGGTCAGTCATTTTCAATTTATGACTATCAAGGTAAATGTCAACAATTAGGTAAAATTGAATCAGATGAAATGATATTGAAAGTTAATAATCTTACTGAAGGGATTTATTGGATTTGTGTTGGAGATGCAAAAATAAAAAGTGCGTTTATAGTCAAATATTAAGATACTTTTTTACTTCACAGTTTTATTATCCCCTATTCTTTCGAATTCTTCAGTTGTTAAATGTTCCAAGAGTTTCTGTTTTCTCCTTTTGATTTTTATTGCTATATTGTTAGTTTTAAGTTGCCTGTTTAATTGTTTTTTTGCATTGGATAAATTTATCCTTTTAGGTCTTTAAATTCTCTTATTTTTGAAACATGAACTATTTCCTACTCTTTGGCGCTGGTAAAAGCAGTTATTTCTTAATTGAGTATTTAAGTCACTATTGTGCCAAACATCAACTTGTTCTAAAGGTGGTCGATCGCGATATTTCATACATGGCTCCCTTATACAGCCCCTCTTCAACGGTTCAGTTTTTGGCGCTTGATACCCAAGCACATGATCAAATAAAACCATTGATACAAAAAGCGGAAATTGTTATCTCTCTGTTGCCAGCCGATTTGCATATCCACATTGCCCACTGGTGTTTGGAGTACAATCGGAATTTATGTACCGCCTCCTACGTCTCTGACGCCATGAAAGCCTTACATGAAACTGTAAAAAATCAAAAATTGGTTTTTTTAAATGAAATAGGGCTCGACCCAGGAATCGACCACCTGAGCGCCATTCAACTCATTGAAAAAATAAAATCTGAAGGGGGGCAAATTCAAGCTTTCCGAAGTTATACAGGTGGTTTGGTCGCCGATGAGGACGATGGCGACAATCCTTGGAAATATAAATTTACATGGAATCCACGTAATGTTGTTGTTGCCGGTCAAGGTGCCCCCGCCCAATATTTGAATAATAATACTTTAAAATTATTGCCCTACCACCGATTGTTTGAATCCGTTTTGCCTTTTTCTGTTCAAGGAATTACGCCATTGGAGGGATATCCCAATCGCGATTCACTTAAGTATATCAATGCGTATGGTTTGCAAAATGTAAAAGAAATGATAAGAGGTACCCTGCGTAAAAAAGGATATTGTCAAGCTTGGCAAGTGTTGGTTAAGCTAGGAATGACAGATGATTTATTGCCATTGGACTTGCCTGCCAATATAACTGTTAAAGACTGGTGGACGATGTATTTGCCATGCCAAGCGTCGCACTTTAAAGACTATTTTCAACTCAACGATGATGTAATTTACCAATTGCAATGGATAGGTCTAATGTCTGATAATCCTCTGCCAATGTTAAAAGGGACTTCGGCACAAATACTAGAAACTATCTTAAAGGAAAAATGGTGTTTACAGCCTGATGACAAAGATATGATAGTCATGATTCATGAAATTGATTACGAATCAAATGGCGTTTTAAAAAGGGCTCAATCGGTATTTCATTTGAACGGAGAAAGTAACGTCAAAACAGCAATGGCAAAAACCGTTGGATTGCCACTAGCTATTGCCGCTGTAATGGTTTATGAGCAAAAGGTGGAAGAAAAAGGAGTCATTATACCAACGGATCAACATTTGGGAACTGCTATCTTAAAACAATTAGAGCCGTTTGGTGTAGTGTTCAAAGAAACAGAATGGGTGCTTTAGCCAAGTCCAACATCTAAAGCCATCATTACAATAAATCCTATAACAAATCCCATGGTTGCAAAGTCTGCAAATTTGTCTCTTTGCGTTTCGGGAATAACTTCTTCTACCACAACATACAACATAGCACCAGCAGCAAATGCCAATGAATAAGGGAGAATGGGTTGAATATACATTACCGCCACAGCTCCAATAACTCCAGCAACGGGTTCTACTATTGCACTCATTTGTCCCCACCAAAAACTTTTAAATCGACTTACACCTTGTCTTCTAAGTGGAGTGGCTACTGCTATACCCTCAGGAAAGTTTTGTATACCGATGCCCAATGCTAACGCCATGGCTGAACCTATCGTAAAATTCGGGTCGCCCAGAGCCGCTGCACCAAAAGCAACGCCTACCGCTAATCCCTCAGGAATGTTGTGTAAGGTAATGGCTAAAACCAGTAAAATAGTTCGATCCCAAGTGGTTTTTAAACCCTCTGTTTCGTGCATTTCGGAGTTAATGTGTAAGTGGGGAATGATTTTATCAATGACAAAGATAAAGCCCGCACCAATTACAAATCCAATTGCAGCTGGAACCCACGACCATTGTTCGCCGTAACTTTTTACAGACATTTCTATGGCAGGAGTTAGTAAACTCCAAAAACTTGCCGCCACCATTACACCTCCTGTAAAGCCTAATAAAAAATCGAGCCACTTTCGATTCATGTTCTTAAAAAACAAGACTACCGATGCGCCCAAAGCGGTTAAAAACCAAGTGAACGAGGTGGCTATAAAAGCCTGCATCACTGGGTCCAATTGTTTGAATTTATCAATAATTATGGTAAACATGTGTTTGTTATTGGTTGAAGTATTGAACTAATTGAATGGTTTCTTTACACGCTTTTACATCGTGAACTCTTAAAATATTAGCACCTTTTAATAAGGCAATTGTGTTTAAAACAGTGGTGCCATTTAAGGACTCTTCAGGACTAATTTGCAGGGTTTTATAAATCATGCTTTTGCGTGATATACCAACTAAAATTGGTGCTCCTATCGATTTGAATTCATCCAAATGATTCAGTAATTCAAAGTTTTCAGATTTACTTTTGCTAAACCCAAATCCAG
Source organism: Bacteroidia bacterium (assembly GCA_044377005.1). Classification (GTDB taxonomy): domain Bacteria; phylum Bacteroidota; class Bacteroidia; order NS11-12g; family UBA955; genus JABMMZ01. The sequence goes on along the minus strand of JBILJV010000018.1, from coordinate 29,825 downwards.
GGTCTATGATTATTTGATTAATACCCAATTGGTTTAATTCAATGAATTTTTGTTGTAAATGTTTTTTTACCTCGTCCACTACATTGTTATAAGAACTTGAAGAATGCATGGTTTCGACAGTGCCTTTTTTGTGCATAATAATATAGGGGACATTAAGCTGAGCAACTGTTTTAATCATCAAAAGGTCGTCTTCGCCGGCACTAATGTCATTAATCATATGCGCTCCCATTTGAACAGCCGATTTGGCAACTTCACTGTGGTATGTGTCTATGCTAATTAATGTATCAGGAAAGTGATTAACAATAGAGTCTAGTACAGGTGCTATTCTTTTTAATTCTTCGGAAGCACTTATCCTCTCTGAATTTGGTCTGGTACTTTGTCCGCCTACGTCTATAATATCGGCCCCTTCAGCAATCATTTTCTCGCATTGTTGAATGGCTTGGGTGACTGAAAAGTGTTGACCACCGTCAAAAAAAGAATCAGGCGTTACATTTAAAATCCCCATAATCAATGGGCGATTGTAATGTGTTGTACGTCCGTTTATTGTTATTGTTAGGGTGGAATTGGTGGTCACTTTCTTGCAAACTTAATCCATTTTAATGAATCTCACTCATCTATCGATTAAAAAAAATAGATTTTCGCTTAATAATTAGAAATAGAAATTGGATTAACTCATGTTTATAAAGCTTATTAGTCTATTAAAGCCTTTCCCTTTTTGATTATTTGTAATTGATTTTAGCAAAACATAGAAATGAGGAAGGATTACAATTCCCATTTTCGTATTTTTTTGTTTAGTTAAAAAATTGTAGGTTTGCTTATCAAAAAATGAGTCAACAAACTATCAAAAAATTATTAGTTGCCAATAGGGGTGAAATCGCCATACGTGTAATGAGAACTTGTAGAGAGATGGGTATAAAAACCGTTGCAGTTTACAGTGATGCAGACAGAAATGCTTTGCATGTAAGGTATGCAGATGAAGCATTCCGTTTAGGTCCACCTGCTTCCAAGGACAGTTACCTTTTGGGTGATAAAATTATAGAAATTTGTAAAGCCAATAAGGTAGATGCGGTGCACCCTGGATATGGTTTTTTGAGTGAGCGTTCGGAGTTTGCCTCCAAGTTGGCTGAAGCTGGGATTCTATTTGTTGGTCCTAGTGCTGCAAGTATGGATTTAATGGGAAGTAAAATAGCCAGTAAACAAGCAGTTGCCGAATTTGGAGTGCCATTAGTGCCGGGTTTAAAAGAGGCAATTACAGACATAGAAGCAGCCAAAAAAGTGGCGACTGAAATTGGTTTTCCTGTTTTAATAAAAGCCAGTGCGGGTGGTGGAGGTAAAGGGATGCGTATTGTTAATAATTTGGAAGAGTTTGAGTCGCAAATGAACATGGCACAAAGTGAAGCCCTTAGTTCATTTGGTGATGATAGCGTGTTTATTGAAAAATATGTAGCCGCCCCTCGACACATCGAAATTCAATTGATGGCAGACAATTACGGCAATGTATGTTATTTGTTTGAGCGTGAATGTAGCATTCAAAGACGTCACCAAAAATTAGTAGAAGAAGCACCAAGTGCTGTGTTGAGCGAAGAATTAAGAAAAAAAATGGGAGAAGCGGCAGTTAATGTTGCCAAAGCAGCTAAATATTCAGGCGCAGGTACTGTTGAGTTTTTATTAGATGAAAAGCTTAATTTTTATTTCCTTGAAATGAATACCAGATTGCAAGTGGAACATCCTGTTACGGAACTAATTACGGGCTTGGATTTGGTTAAAGAGCAAATTCGTGTGGCTGAAGGTCATTCATTAAGCTTTACTCAAGACGATTTAAAAATAAATGGTCATGCCATTGAATTAAGGGTTTGTGCTGAAGACCCTTTAAATAACTTTTTACCAGACATCGGAACATTGTCAACTTACAGAGTGCCTATGGGTCCAGGAGTAAGGGTAGACGATTGTATGGAAGAGGGGATGGAAATTCCTATTTACTATGACAACATGATTGCCAAACTAATAGTTTGGGCAGAAACCAGAGAGTTGGCAATGGCAAAAATGAAACGTGCCATTACAGAATATCAAATTTCTGGCGTTGCCAATACTTTACAATTTGGTTATTGGGTGATGGAAAATGAACATTTCATCAATGGACAGTTTGATACCAAATTTATTGACAATTATTTTAAGCCAGAGGATTTGAAAGTTGATGAAAATCCAAATCTTGAAGAAGCAATGTCTATATTAGCGGCTCATTTACATCTTAGTAAAGGGAATTCTTCTTCAAAAGCTGAACAAGCCAAAGAGGAGTCTTCTCATTGGTATCAAAACCGAAGACAGATGCGATAGTTGTGTCAAATTAAGGGTTTGTTTTTTTTGATTTAATAAAGTTATATTTGTAATAATAATGGTCTTTTTCAAAATGATAAAATTACCTTCATTATTTCTGATAATCTTGTTTTCTATTCTTAATTTACATGCAATAGAAGTGCCCAAATGTGTTTTGTCGGGAGAAATTAAAAACCCTGTTTCCGACTCCTTGTTTATTGAGAATGACAATGGTGAATTGGTTAGGGCAATCCGCTTGAATAAGAAAAAAACATTCAGTGTGGAATTACAAGTGATAGAAGGTTATTATACCATTGGAGATGAAAATGAACATACCCAACTTTTTTTAAGTCCTGGGTTTGATTTAACTATTTTTATTAATACCAAAGCATTTGATGAATCAATTTTTTACAAAGGGAAAGGAGCTGCAGAAAATAATTTTTTAGCAAAATTTTATTTATTGAATGAGCGTTTGGAAAATTTGAAGTATTACGGCTACTATGCTAAATTGAATGAAACTGCTTTTTTGAATTTAATGGATTCCATCAGGTTGCTTGAAATGAATTTGTTGAATACCAATAAGGAATTATTGTTGAGTCGTTTTTATGATTTAGAGGCAATGAAAATCAATTACGATTATCGAATGAAATTGAATGAATATGAAAGTATGCACAGGTATTTGACAGGGAATAATGACTTTATGGTTTCTCCCCTTTTTCCTGATCCTTTTGTAGGTGTTGATTTAAATAATCCTGATTGGTTTAATATTTATGAATATACAGGTTTGATTGAAGCCTATATATGGCGATTGGCAAATAATGATTACAAAGAAAAATTAGATACAAATTACCATCTTTTGTTTTATAAGAATTTGGAATCAAAGATTGTTTCGCCTGTGTTAAAAGAACAATTTGCTTATAAAATTGGTAAATACAGTTTGATGAATGTTCTTAATATTGAAGCGGTTTATCAAAAAACAATTTTATTGATTCAATCTCCTGAAAAGAAAAATGAAGTTATAACAATTTATAATAAAATTAAATTACTGCAAGCTGGTAACCCATCACCTGATTTTAAGTTCAAGGATTTAACTGGTAATGATTTTCAGTTGTCGGATTTTAAAGGTAAATATGTTTACATTGATGTGTGGGCTACATGGTGCGGTCCATGTTTGAGCGAGATTCCTGCTTTGAAAAAATTAACAGACACCCTTGCTTCTAAAGACATTGTTTTTGTGAGTATTTGTGTCTTTGATGATAAGTCATCATGGGAAAAAATGGTAACCCAAAAGCAGTTAAAAGGCATTCAATTGTTTGCAGAATCAAGTAAAAATTCTTTTGTCGATGAATATATGATACAAGGGATTCCTCGTTTTATTTTATTAGACAAATCGGGTCGAATTATTAATGCCAATGCCCAACGTCCTTCAGAACCAATGTTAATGAAAGAGTTGACCGATTGGCTGGATTAAGGTTTTTGTAATTGCCTCAACTTCTCTCGTTTGTATGGGTCTTTAAATCGAACCATTTTGCTTGTATAAGTGTCAACCTTTTTCTTTAAATTTGCCCCTTTATGTCAAAAGTTAGAGTAAGATTTGCGCCTAGTCCCACTGGGCCGCTACATATTGGAGGTGTTAGAACCGCTTTGTTCAATTATTTGTTTGCTAAACAAAACAATGGAGATATGATATTGCGTATCGAAGATACCGATCAGGCTCGATTTGTTGAGGGTGCCGAACAGTATATCGTTGAGGCATTGTCATGGGCGGGAATTAAATTTGACGAAGGAACTCATGTTGGTGGTCCATGTGAACCATACAGACAAAGTGATAGAAAGGCAATGTACAGACAATATGCCGATCAACTTTTGAATTCAGGTCATGCTTATTATGCTTTTGATACTGCTGAAGACTTAGATGAAATGAGAGAGAAGTTGAAAGCTGGAGGAATGGCGCCTCAGTATGATGCTGTTAGTCGTATGAGTATGAAAAATTCTTTAACCTTGTCGGAAGATGAGGTTAAAAAACGATTGGCAGCAGGGGAGCCTTATGTTATTCGTATCAAATTGCCTAGAAAAGAAGAAGTGCGTTTCCATGACTTAATTAGAGGTTGGGTGATTGTACAAACTTCAGCAATGGATGATAAAGTGTTGTTTAAAAGTGATGGCATGCCTACCTACCATTTGGCAAATGTGGTGGATGATTACAACATGAAAATTACTCATGTTATTCGTGGTGAGGAATGGTTGCCTTCTGCACCACTGCATGTAATGTTATATCAGTTTTTTGGTTGGTTGGATGTTATGCCTAAGTTTGCCCATTTGCCTTTGATTTTAAAGCCGGATGGCAATGGTAAATTGAGCAAAAGAGATGGCGATAGATTAGGGTTCCCTGTATTTCCCCTCGAATGGAAAGATCCAAGTTCAGGCGAAATAAGCAGTGGTTACAGAGAAAGAGGTTACGAGCCTGAAGCGGTAGTAAATATGTTGGCATTACTTGGTTGGCATACTTCAGACAATCGCGAAATATTTAGCATGGAAGAATTAATCCAATTGTTTAGTTTGGAAAAAATTAGCAAAAATGGTGCAAAATTCGACCCCGAAAAAGCCAAATGGTTCAATCATCAACATTTGTTGCTAAAAACAAATGAATCAATAGCCGAAGAAATAATAGAAGAATGTAAGGTCAATGGCATAGTTACCGATATTAACTACCTAAGTAAAGTGGTAGGTTTAATAAAAGAAAAAGTGAACTTTAAGCATGAAATACTTGCAAAAGCTAAATTTTTCTTCAATGTGCCTGCTGAATATGATGAACAAGTAGTTGCAAAAAAATGGACTGCAACTGCGGTCGACTTTTTAGCAGATTTTACACAAAAAATAAGCGTGTTAACCTGTCCTATGGCAACCGATTTGGAGCAAATATTTAAAGATTTGGCCGCTGAGAAAAATGTTGGAACAGGTGCCGTAATGCAACCTTTAAGATTGGCAATAAGTGGAGAGGGTGGAGGACCGCCATTGTTTGAAATGTTAAGCTTGATTGGCGTTCAAAGTTGTGCAGAAAGAATTGGATTAGCTATTCAGAAATTGCCCATAAACCAAAATTCATAAACGTTGAAATGGTTTGTTTTTATATCGTTGGTATTGGGTTTAAGCAGTTGTCAAATGATGCTGTTTACAGATATTCCCGGTATGAAAATGAAACAATATCCAATAGAATTGAACGGAACTTATCAATATATTCAAAAAGTTAAAAATCAGGCTGATACGCAAATTATTACAGTGTCGGAACATGCTATTGAAATGAATATGCCTTTTATTGAGCGCTTGGTTTCATTAAATGACACAGATGTTATAATGAGCCATTTTGGGCATTTTTACTTCTTGAATTTCAAGAAAGATTCAATTAGCAATCAACAAGCTTGGCTTATCTATCCTTTTAGGTTTGATGAAAAGAATTTGTATATATATCCGCTTATGTTAGACAATAAATCAAGTAAAAGGATTATAAAATGTGGAATAGAGCCTGAAAAAAAAGCAGGTTTTTTTCGAATGGACAATGAGGCTTTTAAAAATTATTGTCAAAAGTATTTAATGAAACGACACGCAACCAAATTAAAAAGAATTAATTAATAGAATGACTCAAAATCAAAGACCTATCAGAGTGTTAATTGCCAAAGTGGGATTAGATGGCCATGACAGAGGTGCCAAAGTTATTGCAAGCTCATTAAGAGATGCCGGTATGGAGGTTATATATACGGGGTTAAGACAAACACCTGAAATGGTCGTTAATGCGGCCTTACAAGAAGATGTTGATGTGATAGGAATTAGTATTCTGTCAGGCGCCCACAATACTGTTTTTCCTAAAGTCATTCAAATTATGAAAGACAAAGGATTGAATGATGTTCTTTTGATTGGCGGAGGTATTATTCCTGATGATGACATGCATGCTCTAAATCAGCAAGGGGTTGCTCAACTTTTTCCACCAGGAACCAATACCATAGATATTGTTAACTATATCAAAGAATGGGTTGCCAAAAACAGAAGTTTTTAAACAACCATTTAGCTCTCTATTCTCAACAATATTTCTTTATGATTTCACACTAGCACGGTACCATTTTTCAGGTACTTCTCCCATTTTGGCAATGTCATAATCGGTTTCACTACACCCCACAAATTTAATAACTTTCTTTTTTTGAGGCTGTTTGTCTGGAACTTGCATCCACCATCTTCCAGTTGATAAACTGGTTATAAATAACATGTCTTCTCCGTTTTCTCCATGACATTTATAGACGATGAAATTTCTGCTTTTTATATTGGGGTGGTCATTAAAACGATTGTCTATGCCATTTAATAAATACCAAATCATTTGAGCTGCTTGCATTTGGTCAGTTTCATTATTCTTATTTAAACAGAAATGATTGAGTAGGTATACGCCTATGTGATTTGAAATTCCTGCATAACGACAAATAACACAAGCCTCATGATTTGTTAGTCCATTTGGTAATGATTCCGTAGCCGATCCAAAATCCTTATTTGCAATAGCTCTAAAATCAAATTCAAATAGGTCAGCTTGACGAAGCAATGGTTCTGTTTCAGCAATATTGTTTCGAGTATGTCCAAGTCCCATGTTTTCGCAAAAATGGTCGGAACATTCTTGAATGCTATCCAAAGTATTCAAAAAGGTTTGAGTGCCAATAAATGAACTGTGAAAATGTTTATTTTTTTTAATAAGTTGTTTGGTGGTTGAATCTGTTTTAAGGTCGATGTATGGCGATACCAATGCATAATCGATACTGTTGAAGTTGACTCCATTTAGTAAAGCACTACTGTAATTCATCGATTCTCCAATGATAATAGGAATAACATTGTTTTCTCTTAAAATAATAAGGCACTCAGCCAATCCAGCATTGATATTGGCAATGGTGCTTTGATGTTTTAAATTGCCCAAATCAGCAATTTCTATTCCTGAAAATTGGAAACTATATTGGTATAAATGTTTTCTGACTAAATCAGCATTTGGACCTATTCCAATTATAGCAACGTCCAAGCCACTTAATGATGGAAACTTGGTCGTGTTTAGTTGTATATTGGCGCATATTACTCCTTTATTTTTATTCTTAATCAGGGTTTTACTAATCGGTTCAAAAAATGATTCAATCATGATTTCAATATTCCAAATAAAATGCGACTTTTGTTGTATTAAAATTTCAACATGTTTGTAGTTACAGGTGCCAATGGTTTTTTGGGGAGTTATGTCGTTTGTTCATTGTTAGACAAAGGATTGGAGGTGCTTGCATTGCGAAGAGATAAATCGGATATGTCTGAATTTAATGACATTTTTTCTCAACAATTTGGTGTTCCTTATCAGCAACATCCCCTTTTGAAATGGAAAGAAGTTGATTTGTTGGATATTTTAAGTCTCGACGAATGGCTTTTACCCTCTCATATTGTTGTTCATTGTGCAGCTCAGGTTAGTTTTTTGCCAAAAGACAAAATGGCAATGACTGTTTCGAATGTTGATGTAACCAAAAATTTGGTAGATGCGTGTATCAAAGCCTCTGTCAAAAAAATGGTGTATGTAAGCAGTACGGCAGCTATTGGACGTTCTAAAGCTCTTCAAACTATTGATGAAGAGTGTTATTGGGAGGAGTCTGAGTTTAATTCGGATTATGCCATTAGTAAACACAATGCTGAACTCGAAGTTTGGCGAGGTATCGAAGAAGGTCTCAATGCTGTAATAATTAATCCCTCTATTATTTTGGGTTATGGCAATTGGACAAAAGGGTCTTGTGCTTTGTTCAAGTCTGTAGTCTCGGGAATGAAATTTTATACCAAAGGAGTCAATGGTTTTGTTGGGGTAAAAGACGTGGCTGAACTTATTTATCTTCTCTCACAAGCTGATATCAAAGGACAACGCTTTATTCTTAACTCCGAGAATTGTACCTATCAATTTGTTTTTAATGCCATGGCAAAAGCTTTAGGGAAAGCACAGCCAAAATACGAGTTAAAACCACATTATGAATGGTTTTTTAAATTAGGAATTAGAGTAATGCACTTGTTTGGTGTCTCCAAAACGATTAATGCGCAAACCATCCATACATCTTTGAATCAGTTTAACTACTCTTCAGACAAAATTCGCAAACAGTTGAATTATTCCTTTCAGCCAATTCAAGTGGTGATTCAAGAAACTGCTCAAAAATACTTGTCAAATTAAAAAAAATTACCACTTAGCTTCAGGATAAGCGCGAGGTAAATATTGCATATCGGTAAGTATGTAACCTAAATGCTCAGTATGTATCCCTTTTTTACTTCCTGTTTGCATGTAACTATCATTTGGGATATTAATATTAGCAGCACTCAAAACTTCAATCACCATTAAATGCCAATCATTGAATAAAAGACTGCTATTAACCCCAATTTGTAAATCACTCATGGTTTCGTCTATAGTATCCATTTCAAATAATTCGCCTGTGTACATCCAACAATCATTGATGGCTTTTTGCATTTTGTAATGACTTTCGTGGGTGCCGTCTCCCAGTTTAATAACCCAATCTGAAGCGTGTTTAAAATGGTATTTAATTTCCTTAATTGCTTTTTGTGCAATTGCGGCAAGTTTTTCATCTTTACTATTCAATAGTTTGGAGTAAAACAGTAACTCATAGCTAGAAAATAAAAACTGCTTTGCCATGGTATCTGCAAAATTGCCATTTGGAAGTTCGGTTATAAGGTGGTTGTAAAAATCTCTCTCTTTGCGTTTATAGGCTAAGTCATCTTCGCTTATACCCGTACCATCAATTTCGGCAGCATAATTTAATAATAATTCAGCTCTTCCTATGTAGTCCAAAGCAAAATTCGTAAGTGCCAAATCTTCCTCTAGAATTGGGGCTTTACTGCACCATTCTCCCAAGCGATGTCCCATAATTAAGGCATTGTCACCAATTCTTAATACATATCTATACAATTGATTTTTCATGTTTTAAATATGTTTGGCTCCTTCGGGCATGGTATAAAAAGTTGGATGTCTGTAAATTTTATCATTTGAAGGTTCGAAAAGTAAATCGGAATCTAAGGGGTTGGAAGCCACAATAAAATCCGAAGGCACTATCCACAAACTAGTTCCCTCATTTCTGCGGGTGTAAGTGTCTCTTGCATTCAACATCGCATTTTCCTTGTCTGACCCATGGACACTGCCAGCATGTTTGTATGGCATACCTGGACTCGGTTGAATAAACACCTCCCAAAGAGGCCATTGTGTATCTGTTATTGTTTTCATTCTGTTAATTGAGTATGTTGTTGATTTTTTTTGTATTGATGAGCCATAGCTGCTTTCCTAACCCATTCTCCCTCTTGGTGAACTTGAATATGATGGTTTAATCTTTGCTTATTGCAGGGGCCTTCGCCATTAATAATTCTGTAAAATTCTTCCCATTGAATATCTCCATGGGTATAAGATTTTTTAGTTTCATTCCATTTCAAATCTTTATCGGGAACCGTTAATCCAATTAGTTCAGCTTGTGGCACTGTTTTGTCAATGAATTTTTGTCTTAATAGGTCGTTACTTTGTCGCTTTATTTTCCATTTCATAGCATTGCTGGTGTTTGGAGAATCGGTATCATGAGGTCCAAACATCATTAATGCTGGCCACCACCATCTGTTCATGGCATCCTGTGCCATTTCTTTTTGTTCGGCAGTGCCATTCATCATTTTAGCCATTATTTCATACCCTTGACGTTGGTGAAAACTTTCCTCTTTACATATTCGAACCATTGCTCTGGCGTAGGGTCCATATGAGGTTTTTTGTAGGGAAACTTGATTTACAATAGCCGCCCCATCTACCAACCATCCTATAGCGCCAATGTCGGCCCAAGTTAAAGCAGGGTAATTGAAGATACTACTGTATTTGGCCATGCCTTCGTGTAAATGTTTTATCATCTCAACACGACTTATCCCTAATGTTTCGGCCGCAGAATATAAGTACAAACCATGTCCACCCTCATCCTGAATTTTGGCTAATAGGATTTTTTTGGCCCTTAAGCTAGGCGCGCGGCTTATCCAATTCCCCTCTGGTTGCATTCCTATTACTTCAGAATGGGCATGTTGCGAAATTTGTCTTATTAAATGTTTTCGATAATCATCAGGCATCCAATCTCTAGGCTCAATATTGATATCTTGTTCTATCTTTTGCTCAAATAAAGATAAGTCGGTGTTGTTGCTTAACATACTTGCAATCTTCATCATAAATTTAAATAGTCTGGATGATCATGGTCAATATTCGAAAATGATTATGCTCAGTTTTGGTATGGTTTGTGCAAATAGTAGGGGTATGAATGGGTTTAAAATGATTTCATATTGCTTTTTAATATTGTTTTTTTTGTCCTGTCAACCTGCCAATAATCAAAAAAGTTTGGAGCAAAAAATAGATTCACTTAACAATCAAATAGGTGAAATTCAAGCAAAATTGGATTCAACCTATTATAAAATGGAAAGGCAAAAACCTGAGGATGCAAAACCTTTAAATAAAGTTGAAGAAAAAAAAACATCCAAACCCAAGCCCATTCTTATTAACACCAAGCATATTGAAAATGAAATGAAGCCTAAAGAAGATACTATTTATTATTATTACAAGGATGGAAATATCTCCGTAAAAGTTTCTCCGAGAAAAGATGGTCGACAAGCGGTATTTATTTATGGAAAAAAAGGGGAATTACACTTGCTGTTAGAAAGCGTGTTTTTGAGTTATTCTGTATCACACGATTTGAAATTTAGGGCAGATGGTTCTTTGGAAAAAATAACAGAACACCACAATCCTGGAGCTAGTATGTATTGGAGTGAATGTGAATTAACCTTTTCAAAGTGGAATTTGCCACAATGGAAAAGCTGTCAGCAACACCCTATAAGATCATTGGATGACTATAGTAATAATCGTTTTTATTGGGATGTAAATAACAAATTATGGGTCAAATAGGAAATAGTTATAGAACAAAATGTTTCCCAAAATCGTTCAAATCAATAATTATTCTCCCTCATTTTTGTCTTTTGGGACAATATTATACCAATCTATTTGGCGAGAGAAATACATTACTAATCCAAGGATAATAAATATTCCTATACTGCCTATCAACAATGAATAGTCTTGCAATTGAATAATGACAAAAATAAAGGAATATAATATAACCAAAATACTACTAATTAGATAGGTGAGTTTGATCGATTTTAAAATAGCTTTTATGTATCCAGCTATTAGTAACAATGTAGATAATGCTGAAATAATAAAAGATAAGTTGAATTTTACATGTTCGGATAAAGACAATAATAAGGTATAAAATACAATCAATGCAATACCAACTAAGATGTATTGAATTGGGTGAATAAATACTTTGTTTAGTATTTCAATAAAAAAGAAGGTTAGGAAAGTAAATACAATAAATAAAATCGCATATTTGATTGAGCGATATGATTTTTGATAGCTGTCTATAGGGAGTAATAAATCGATTCCAAAGGCGGAAGGATTAATGTTGTACTCGCTGTTTAACCAAGTTTGAGGGAAGTTCCTGTTTAGGTGTAAAATATTCCAATTTGCCGTAAATCCAGTGTCTGAAGTCGTTCTGCTGTCAGGTAAGAATGAGCCATTAAAACTAGGGTTTTTCCAAGAAGAATGAATGTTTACATCGGTGGTTTTTCCAAGTGGTGTAAAGTATAATTTTTGACTCCCTTTTAAGTTGATATTAAAAGAAAAGTCATATTTCATACTATCGTCAATAGAGACTTGTATAGGAGCATTAATGCCGCTTTTTACCACATCATTGCTTATCACTCCTGGATTGAACGAATATTCTTTGTTGTTCCAAGTTAGCTTAATTTGTTGTTCAATTCCTCTTAAATCATCGATACCACAAGTGATGTGTGCTTCATCAAGTAATAAATTTGCCTTGTCTATATCGAAATTTGAAAGTTGTATGTTGTCAAAACTACCTGATAATTCTAACTTTGAATTATAAACGACAATTTCATAGATACCTCTGTTTCTTTGCTCAGGCAGTATTTCACCCTTTATATTAAGTTGGTTTGGTAGTATGTGAATATAGTCTTTAACTTTTAATATTCTTTCTACTTCTCTGTTATTTTGTTCTTTAACAAATTTGTAATAGGGAATGGTAATAATTGGTCCAGAAATGGTTTGTTCTTCACCCCATTTTGAGCTAACTTCTGTTTTGGCTTCTTCTTGTGTAGTTTCACGTTCTGTAATTAAGTTTTGTATTGATACTGTAGGTATTAATAACAAAATAATAATAATGATAATTGAACCTATTTTGAAATAAAGATTGTTTTTTAGACTGGACATAATTGTATTGTTAAAGAAGGTAAGCAAACATAAAATAAATAGAGAATGCTAAATTAAGTTTCTGATTAACAGAGTTTAATTAACGATAAATGGATTGGTTTAAATTCTTTTCGATTGAAAAAAAGTTTGCATCAAATTTCTACATTCGGACTCTAAGTATCCTCCAATAATTTCCATTTTATTGGTAAAGTTTTCTGAATTAATGTGTTTGCTGTAACCTGTTTTGGGTTCGAAGGTGCCAAAAACTACTTTTGAAATTCGACTGTGTTTAATAGCACCCATGCACATAATACAAGGTTCCACTGTTACATACAAGGTGCAATCGTCCAAATATTTAGCATTTAAATGGTTAGACGCAGAGGTTATCGCAAGCATTTCCGCATGTGCGGTTACATCATTTAATGTTTCAGTTTGGTTGTGCCCTTTGCCAATAATTTGATTATTACAAACCACTACCGCACCAATTGGGACTTCATCTAGGTCATAGGCTTTTTGAGCTTCTATAATAGCTTTGTTCATAAATAAGTTATTGTAATCTAATAAATCCATAGGCAATGATACAATTTTTTATGAACTTTAAATGGAAGAATAACGTAAGTCTTTTAAAACGAAAATGATGAAAACCATCCTTTTTTTATCGAAATTTTAACAACTTCTACTTTGTAGCAAACATGGAGATTTTCGTAAATGTTTACAATGTGCTTTCTGGCCCTATCAAGCCTAATAAATAATTTATTAGTAACTACATTAAAGTCGATACTATTAACAAATAGTCACAAAATATCCATTTCAATATTGATCAATTGATACTCTTCTTCAGATTATGTTGTATTTTTTTTAACATTGTTTTACGTATCAATAAATTAAGGGCTCGTATTAGTAGAAAGGTATATTCGTGTTATAATTTCCCCTTAATTTTTATCGAACTAAATTATTTAGTATGTTTGTAGTATTCAAAATAAGAAAAAAAATAATATGAAAAAATCAGCACTAAACTTTGTAGTATTGCTTGGAATGATTCTCCTAGCATCTTGCGGTGGTCAAATTAGATTAACCGAGACTGAATCAATTGGTAAAGACCCAGTAAAAAATTCTGTTTGTGAAAATGATGATATTAAGGTTACTTATGACATGTGGGGAGAAAATGGAATATTGTATTTCTCTTTATATAATAAAACAGATAAACCAATGTACATCGATTGGAAGCGATCTGTTTTTATTTACAACGATTGGAAAAATAACTATTGGGTTGAAAAAACAACAACTGAATCTTACTTAGTGCCTTCAGGTGCAGGCAGAAATATTACTTATGCGAATAAAATATCTACTGTAACTGCAGAAAGAGTAACTTTTATTCCTCCAAAAACTTATGTTTCTGTGCCTATGACTTATGTTATTTTCAATAACATAACCCAAGTTAATACCGCTACAACTGGTGATAATAAAGCTTCCGTTTTAATTACAGACAATTTGAAAATGGATAAAACAGCAACTAAAGTAAAAATCCCTAGTACAATAGGAAAAGGAAGTGTTAATGCTTATCAAAAAACCTATTCTACTGAAACAACTCCTGCACGTTTTAGAAATTTCTTAACTTATTCTTATAACGAGAATTTCTCAACTGAAAAATATATTGAAAACGAGTTTATCATTAGCAAACATATTCAAATGTCATCTAAAAATTTCTTTGGTAAAGCAACTAAAGTGAAAGTAACTGCTAAAACTTTTGGATTAAAATCTAAAGCTAAAGTGAGAGTTTATGATTCGCCATATAGAAATGGAAGTAGCTTCTACAAAACTTTAATTCAAGTGAAGTAACAATTCTTTTTCCATTTAAAAAAAGAGCTTATCATTGCGATAAGCTCTTTTTTTATGTTTTTTTTATGTTTCTTTTTTTAGTTGTATTTTGCAACCTTTAAAATGAATCAATCCACTAAAAATGCTTTTGTGCAATTGCACGTTGCGGTATTTATATTTGGCTTCACAGCCATTTTAGGTAAAATGATTACACAAGATCATTTTACTATAGTTTGGCATCGTATGTGGATTGCCGCATTTGGTTTTTTATTGTTTCCACATTTTATAAAAGCCCTTTTTAAAACTTCTCTTAAGCACTTTGTTTATTTGTTAGGAATTGGTTGCTTGGTTGCTGTTCACTGGATTACTTTTTATGGTTCTATTAAAATTGGTGATAGTGCCTCACTTACACTCGGTTGTTTTGGTTTAACAAGCACTTTTACGTCAATACTTGAACCTCTTATCTATCGCAAAAAATTTGAAGTATTGGAGCTTTTACTCGGATTATTGGCATTAATTGGTATTGCTATTATTGCCTATTTTTCCCCTGATAATGCAGGCGTTGGAAATTATCCTTTGGCCATTATAGTGGGTGTGTTTTCTTCATTTGTCGCTGCACTTTTCTCAACAATTAATTCTACATTGGCCAATAAAATTGATACCAAAGTAATTACTTTTGCCGAACTTTTAGGGGGTTTCCTTTTTCTGAGTATTTTTTTGGTTTTAAGTATCGATGTCCCCTATATTCTGCCAATAGATTCATTTATGAAAGTTCCTTTAACAGACCATCCTATGTTTATTAATTCACCATACGCTGATATAATTTGGATGCTTATACTGTCTTTGGTTTGTACTAATATTGCCTTTGTACTAAATCTAAATGCTATGAAAAAAGTTTCGGCATTTACAGCCAATTTAGCTATTAATTTAGAGCCTGTTTATGGAATCATTTTGGCTGCATTCCTGCTAAAAGAACACCATTTTTTAAATCCTTACTTTTATTTTGGTGCAGGAATCATTTTATTAAGTGTACTTATTCATTCTATTGTTAAATACCGTGCGAGAAAATATCAATCAAATAATTAAAAACAGAAGGAGCATATACCCTCGCGAATTCAATGGAAATTCTGTTTCAGATGAAGTTATACAAGTGCTTTTGGAAAATGCAAATCATGCACCTAACCACAAGTCTAATTACCCTTGGCGATTTGTAATTATTACTAAAGTAGATATTCCTCAATGGATTCAAAAGGCTCTTGAAATTACTTTAGCATCTGAACCCAATGTGTCTGAGCAAAAAATAAGTAAGTTGACCAATATGGCTTCTCAAATTGGTGCTTGTATCGCTATTATTTGGGACAAGGAAGATGTAAATAAACACGAAATTGAAGATGTTTGCGCCATAGCGAGCGCTGTCCAAAATATGTATTTAAGTTTGTCGCAATTCGAGCATGTGGGAGGGTATTGGAGTACTGGACTTGGGACATATCATCCGGATATGGCTGATTTTTTGAAATTAATACCACAACAGCAGCTGCTAGGTTTCTTTGTATTAGGTCAAGTTGACCATAAACGTACAGAAGGATTAAAAAAAAATGTAAACCAGTTTGTTAGATATTTCAACAAATAAATGATCTTTAACTCCATTCCATTTGTTTTATTTGTTCTGCTTTTTTTTCTTGTTTGGGCAAGAATAAAGCAAAATAATACACATAAATGGCTGTGGATTGTGTTGATGTCTTCTGTGTTTTATGCATGGTGGGACTGGCGTTTTTTAATAATACTGTTTGCTACAGGGGCTATCGATTATTACACAGGAAATAAAATTATAAAAAACCCACAATCCAAAAAAGGTTGGCTTTGGGTTTCTTTAGGTTCCAATATTCTTTCTTTAATAGCCTTTAAATATAGCGCTTGGCTTGCCGGTCTCTTTGATCATTTGTTTAAGACTCAAGTGGCCCATGCATTGCCAGCTTTTACAGTGGTTGTACCAGTTGGAATTAGTTTTTATACTTTCAATTCCATGAGCTATACCATTGATTTGTACAGGGGTAAAGCAAAAACAGCAGACTCCATGCTTCATTTCTTTGCATTTATTTCTTTTTTCCCTCATTTAGTAGCTGGTCCTATTATCCGAGCAAAAGATATTTTAGGTCAATTAACTCGAAATGCCTCAGTAAACTATTTGCAAATTCTTAATGGGGTCAAAATAATTATTTGGGGCTTTTTTCAAAAAATGGTATTGGCAGACAATTTAGCCGTTTTTGTGAATGAAAAATTTCAAGATGTAAATGCTACAAGTGATTCACTATCTTGGTGGATTTGTATGCTCGCCTTTACTTTCCAAATCTATTTCGACTTTAATGGTTATTCTACTATTGCAAGAGGGTTGGCAAAATGTTGCGGTATTCATTTTAAGCTAAATTTCAATCAACCATATCGTGCTCTTTCTTTTCGTTCTTTTTGGCAAAAATGGCATATTTCTCTGTCTAGCTTTTTTAAGGATTATGTCTATAAGTCATTGGGGGGGAACAAGGGAAATCAATGGCAAACACAAATCAATAAATGGATAACAATGCTCGTTTCTGGGATATGGCACGGTGCTAATTTAACATTCTTTTTATGGGGAGCTATTCATGCATTTTTTCTAACTCTTGAATCTTTATTTAAAGCCAAATTTAGAATCAAAATACCTACTTTTTTATCGATCTTTTTTGTGATGTTTGGGGTTGTTTTGTCTTGGGTGTTTTTTAGAGCTAATTCATTAAGAGAATCCACTTATGTGCTGGGAAAAATGCTTAGTTTTAATTCTAATGATGATATAAAGGCGGTTGTTTTGAGCAATGTGTTTTTGTGGTTAGTGTTTTCTTTTGTAGTCGTTTATGGTCCTCGTAAAGTAAATTTGTTAGGTTTGCAAAAACACATTATTATCCAGTCGCTTTTTTGGGGACTTTTGTTACTTTCATGTATTTATCTTCGTGGTCCTGAACAACAGTTTATTTATTTTCAGTTCTAATGAAAGCTGCTCAATTCAAAATAAAACAAGCTCTTAAAACAATCTTCGGAATTGTTTTTGTTTTTGTTTTGGGTCTGTGTTTATTGATTTGGTATGCGCCTCATCAAGTGTCTAATAAAATGATGAGTGAAGCCTTTTGGGCAAACAAGTTTGTCGATGCCCCTGTTTATGACATCGTTGTGGTTGGTGATTCTAGGGTCTATAGAGGAATAAATCCTCAAATAATTGAGCAACAATTTAAGTCGAAGGTTCGTTGTTTTAATTTTGGTTTTAGTAGCGCTGGGTTAGATACAATTTTGCTTAATGAAGCATGTAAGAAATTTAAAAGTAGTGGCATGAAAATCCTGTTAATTAGCGTTTCTGTGAATAGTTTTTACCCCCATGCTTTAAAAAATCAACATTTTAAGGAATGGCAACAAAAACCAAAAAAAGAGTTGTGGATTAAGCGCCATTTATACCCTCATTTAAGTCAATTAAGTCCTTACGCTCTCTCTGATTTATATCATTTGGGAAGTAGTAACAATTATTACGAATTTTTTAAGCCCCAAAGTGGATTTGTCTATTCGTGTAAATTTCCTATTGATACCAATGCCGCCATTCAGCCTTACCAAGAGTATTTCGAAAGAACACAATGGTCTATTAATGCAGTAGATTTGTTTCTGAATAAATTGGAACAAATGAAAATGCAAGGCTATCAAATTGTTTTGTTAAGAGTGCCTGCATCCTATTCTATGTGGGAAATGGAACGGAAATATTCGGAGGAGATGTTAAGTAAAATTGAGCTTAAAACAATCCAACTTGGAATGCCTTGGATACAAACATCACCCAGTTTGTACACCTATGATGGAAGTCATTTGATTGATAAATTTACCAATCAGTTTTCGCAATATGTAGCCCAAGAACTTATTAGTAATCTATCAAAATGATGAGCCCTCAAAAAAACAGTGAAACCATTAAACTAATTGCGAAACAGTTGGGGTTTGATTTTTGTGGTATTTCTAAGGCTCAGTTTTTGGAAAAAGAAGCCCCTCGATTAGAAGCTTTTTTGAAACAACAATACCACGGAAAAATGTCGTACCTAGAGAATTATTTTGACAAGCGATTAGACCCGCGATTGTTGGTTGAAGGGGCACAAACAGTAGTGAGTTTAATGGTGAATTATTATCCAAGTGAGGTTAGTAAAACCACTGATTTAAAAATAGCCAAATATGCTTATGGAGAAGATTATCACGAGGTGGTAAAGGAGAAGTGCAAACAAATGATAGAACTGATTCAAACGCAAATAGGAAGGGTGAATGCAAGGAGTTTTGTAGACAGCGGTCCTGTAATGGAAAGAGCGTGGGCCGAAAAAAGTGGATTGGGTTGGATAGGGAAACATGGGCTTATTATTAATCCCAAAAAAGGCTCGTTTTTTTTTCTTGCGGATATTATTTTAGACTTAGAATGTCAAGAAGATGGTCCCATTAAGGACTATTGTGGTACTTGTAATAAATGTGTAGAAGCTTGTCCTACGGAGGCTATATTGCCCAATAAAACCTTGAATGCCTCTAAATGTATTTCCTATTTAACGATTGAATTAAAGGAAGAAATTCCAACAAGCTTTGCAGGAAAAATGGACAATTGGATTTTTGGTTGTGATATCTGTCAGGATGTGTGTCCGTGGAATCGCTTTTCGACCCCACATCAAGAAGCTAGATTTGAACCTATTAATGGATTGTTGACAAAGGATGAAAAAGGGTGGTTGCAAATGGAAGAGGAGGCGTTTAAGCAAGTATTCAAAAAAAGTCCAATTAAACGAACAAAATTGAACGGAATTAAACGAAATGTAAATTTTATAAAAAATAAAAACAATGACTGACTATGTATCAATTAAAAACTGGAAAGAAGACGAAAAGCCAAGAGAAAAATTACTAAAACACGGTAAGCAAGCCTTATCAGATGCGGAATTAATCGCTATTTTATTGGGGACAGGAACCAAAGAAACGTCTGCCATTGACCTAGCTAGGGCGTTGCTGCTTTTGGGTCACAACAATCTCAATGAATTGGCGCGACTAAGTGTAAAAGACCTTTGCAAAGTGAATGGTATTGGACCAGCTAAAGCCATTACAATTATTGCAGCCATAGAGTTGGGAGCACGAAAGCAATACCTTGCAGCGGTGGAAAGGCCCCAAATTAGGTCGAGCCGAGAAGCCTATTTGGTAATGAAATCAAAACTCGAAGATTTAAGTCACGAAGAATTTTGGGTCATAACGCTTGATAGGAAAAATTCGGTCATCAATACTTACCGAATAAGTGAAGGAGGTATAACGGGAACGGTTGTAGATGTTAGGAAAATATTAAAAATAGCACTCGATGACAAAAGTACAGGAATAATGCTTTTTCACAACCATCCCTCAGGTAATTTACAACCTAGTCATGCAGATATTGAGCTAACGAAGAAAATGACAGAAGCTGGTAAAATAATGGACATCAGTGTGCTAGACCATTTGATTATCACACAAACCAGTTATTACAGTTTTACAGACGAGGGATTGTTGTAATATTTTTTTATTGTTAAAATGTTAATTTAGATTTTTAACAGTTGTTATACAGTTGAATACTTTTTCTTTGTTTTTTTTGGCAAATTAAAACTATAAGTGTATTGAATGCCAAATTCAAAAGTACGACCGTTGTTTTCTTCCCTTATTTGGTAACTTTCTTTATTATTTACAGAATAATTCCAATAACCTATTTGGAGCGGTTTTGAAGTAGGAAAATTGTAACCAATTGTAAATGAAATAGCCTTGTGATTAGTTAATTGTATTCCTAAATTTACACTTAAGCCTAACTGTCTTGCCCAATAGTTCATAGAGTCGGAAACATAACCACCAAATTTTAATGTATCTGTTCCTAAGATATAACTAGGAGACTTTATAGGTGAAAAAGCAGCAAAATGTCTATGTTGAATAAAATTAATTTGTGGTTCAATGAAAAATTTCCTTTTTAATTTTTTTTTATAACCTATTGAAAAGATATATTGATAATCATTATCAAAAAAAGCAAGACCTCCTCCCGTTACATTTGTACTTTTGTTTGTACTACTACTTTTTGTTTTCCCATTTTCAGGGTAAGTTCCTTCCGTATCAAAACGTATTTTATTTGAAGGACTCATTGTCCTCCTGCCAATATTAAAGAAAATATTTTTTTTGTTAATATAGCCGATGTAAGTGCCTAAACTTGGAGTATATCCAGGCAAAATTTTAACATGATTTGAAGAAGCGCCATATAAATTATTGAAATATAAAGCCCCCGAATAGGAGGGCTTTATATAAAAAGATTGAGAAAATAAATTACTTATATTAAATAGATATATTAATACTATTGATTTGTTAAATTTAGTAACCATGTGCAATTGACAATTCTCTAGTATATTGAATACCTTTTTGACCAGAAGATCCACCTTGTTTTTCACAAGCAAATATAGCCTTTAATGAATATTTACTTAGAGAACGCATAGAATCATAAATTCTATAAATATATTTATCTGAAAAAGATACTTTAGCATAATTAGTTGGGTAATTTGTAGTACTTGTTGGCCCATTACCAGCTTGACATTTGGTTTGAAATGAAAATATATATTGGTGAAATATATCAGTCTTTTCTCTATCCCAAAATCCACTATTTGTTTTTCGTTGGTGTTTATTTTCTAGCATTAAAGAAAAATATATTCCAGCAGTTTGATAACATGCTTTTGCATCCATTCTTCTTTTGCCTCAACCATCATCATATTCTGGTGCATCTTTATCATTACCTCTATTCCCGTTTTTATCTTTGCATCTCAAACCACGTTTATTACTGTTTTTGTATGTAGAATTATTATCTGTTTTTATAGTTAATTCAACTTCGCCTATTCCAACAGGATTATCCCAACCCTCTTCATCCATGTATAGTACTTCATGGCTTGTTGGATATGCTACTACTAATTAACCTTGTAATGTTTTATTTTGTAATAATGCCATATTATTACTATTTATTTCATTGCAAATATATACTAAATCATTTGGTATATCAATAAGATATGCTTTAGTCCCAATTATTACTATCCCATCTTTATTCAAAACAGTTGCAAGTACAATGTCTTCATTTGGCAAATCATAACCATTATCTTCGTGATATTTTCTTTGAGAAATAAAATTTGAGTGACTATTTTCCCAAACTAATAGTTCACTATCATTCATAGTAACCAAATCACTCATTAAATTTCCAAATTCATCTCTATCAGAAAAACTAAGAATATTGCCATTGTAATTTGTAATATTCAAATCAGAACTTTGAACTTCAGTTGTTGATTCACTTGAATCAATTATTTCAGTTTTTTTACAACTATATAATGAAATGGATAGTATTGATACTATTAAGATTGATTTTTTCATTTTATTTTTCGTTTTATTTAAATATTTATGGTACATAATTATAACTTTTATTTTTTTTACTTTGCTTGTATAGTATAATAATAATATATTTTTATAGAAATTCCTGAATTTGTAATGAATTTTTTTGATATTATTTTTCAACATTGTAATGTGGATGTCGATATTGTAAGGTTACATCAAGATTTTGGCAATTTTGGGTCAGTATAAATTTGCTCTTTTGAGTTTTTTTACTGGCAGAAATAATTGGTTTTTGACTTAATTTAATGTGTATTATTTTTGGAGGAACTTACACCTTTAGATGGTCAATTAGTTCTTTGTAATGTTTTTGAAAAAAATGGATAAAATAGCTTATATTTGCAGATTGTTTTCAATTTAGGTGAATAGACTTTTAGCCATACTGACCATATTTATTTTTGTTTCTTGTAGTGAATACGGGGAAGTTCTTAAAAAAGGAACACTTACACAAAAATATGATTATGCCGTAAAAGCATATCAAAAGAAAGATTATGTCAGAGCACTTCCTTTGTTTGAAGAGTTATTAGCCGCATACCGTGGTCAGCCTAAAAGTGAAGAAATCTATTTTTATTATTGCTACTGTTATTTTGGTCAAGGTCAATATGAATTGGCAGCCTACCATTTCAAAAACTTTACTGAAAATTATTACAACAGTAAACACATGGAAGAATGTGCTTTTATGTACACCAAGTGTTTATACAAAGATGCCTTGCCTTATTTCTTAGACCAAACAAATACCGAAAAAGCTATTTCCGAAGTTCAAGCTTTTTTAAATATTTATCCCAATTCAAAATTTAAGGATGAATGTAATACCCAAGTTGAGGAACTAAGAATAAATTTACAGAAAAAAGCATTTGAAAATGCTTATTTGTTTTACAAAATCGAAGATTATAATGCCGCAGTCATTAGTTTTAAAAATGCCATTAAATCTTTTCCAGATATTGAAAACAAAGATTACATAGAATTTTTAATTTTAAAATCATCTTATTTACTTGCGAAGTACAGTGTAGATGAAAAATTAATAGACAGGTATAATGCTGTTTTTAAGGAATATACCCACTTTATGAAGTACAACAAGACTTCTAAATATTCAAAACAAGCGAGTGATATTAACGAAAAAGCAGCAGAAGAACTAAATAAATACAAAAAAACAAACAACCTAATATAATGAAAGAATCAAAATTATCTCCAAGTGCAGAAGCTAGAAACTTAAGTGATTTAGAAGCAAAATCAGGGAATCTATATCTTTCTGCAGTAGTAATTGCTAAAAGAGCTAATCAAATTTCTCAACAGATCAAAGAAGAGTTAAGTAATAAACTCTCTGAATTTGCATCTGAGCACGATAACTTGGAAGAGATACACGAAAACAGAGAACAAATTGAAATTAGTTCTGCTTTCGAAAAAATGCCAAAACCAACCATTTTAGCATCTCAAGAGTTCTTAGACGATAAAATATACTACCGTTTGCCAAGTGAAGATGGCGCTGAAGGATAAGCATATTCTTATTGGTGTTTCAGGAAGTATTGCAGCCTATAAAACTGCTTTTTTAGTCAGACTTTTGGTCAAAGAAAAAGCGCAAGTTAAAGTAATTATGACCAACGCTGCTAAGGAATTTATTGCCCCTGTTACCCTTTCTACTCTTAGCAAAAATCCAGTATTGTCTGATTTTTACAAATCAGACAATGGGGAATGGAACAATCATGTTGAGCTTGGAATGTGGGCAGATGTATTCATTGTTGCTCCTGCCTCTGCTAATACCATCGCCAAAATGGCTCATGGGCTTTGTGATAATTTACTCTTAGCAACTTACCTCTCCGCTAAATGTAAGGTTATGTTCGCTCCTGCAATGGATTTAGACATGTACCGTCACCCTGCAGTACAATCTAATATTCAAAAATTAGTAGAATATCAACATATTCTTATTGATGCAGAAGAGGGTGAACTTGCAAGTGGACTCAACGGAAAAGGAAGAATGGCTGAACCTGAAAAGATTGTTGAAATCCTAAAGAATCATTTTGTCTAATTCTTATTATCAAAATAAAAAGATTTTAGTTACTGCAGGGCCAACCTACGAGAAAATAGACCCAGTAAGATATATTGGGAATTTTTCGACTGGGAAAATGGGGATAGAAATAGCTCTCAAATTAGCAGAAAATGGGGCTCAAGTTGATTTAGTAATCGGCCCAACATGTTTGTCTGTCAATCATTCCAATATAAATGTTCATCCTATAGTTTCTGCGCTTGAAATGAAGGAAGCTTGTTTGAGCTATTTCCCGAATTGCGATATGGCTATTCTGTCTGCGGCTGTAGCTGATTACAGGCCATCTGAATATCAAACCCAAAAAATAAAGAAAAAGGAAGAAGCCTTCTCAATTCAGCTTACCAAAAACCCTGACATATTTAAAACATTAGGAGAAATTAAACAAAACCACCAAAAAATTATTGGTTTTGCTCTAGAAACTCAAAATGAAATTGAAAATGCCAAACAAAAGTTGATGGCCAAAAATGGTGATGCTATCGTTTTAAATTCATTGAATGATGAAGGGGCAGGTTTTGGAAAATCAACAAATAAAATTAGTGTAATTCTAAAAAATGGTCTTATTTTTGACTATTCTTTAAAAGAAAAATCAGAAGTAGCCCAAGATTTATTAAAATGTATTTCGGAAAATTTATAAAGTTAAGTGTTTTTGTTTTTTTGCTCCTCACATCAGCTTATACTAAAGCGCAAGATGTAGAAGTAAAAGTGAGTGTTATTCATCCCAAAGTACAAATTTCAAACACCCAAATATTTACGTCTCTTAAAAGTTCAATTGAACAATTTGTAAACCAACGGTTGTGGTGTAACGATAAACTGACCACTGTTGAAAGATTTAAAGTAAACTTTTTAATTGATATTACTAAGTATGAATTAAACTCCAATCAATTCGAAGGAACTATCCAAATTCAAGCAACCCGACAGGTTTTTGGAAGTACATATTCCACCGTTATTTTCAATCAATTGGACAATGAATTCATTTTTCAATACCAAGAATTTCAAGCCATGGAATTTCAACCCAATGCCAATGTATACAACCTAACAGGTGTTTTGGCGTTTTATGTTAATGTTATTGTTGGTATGCAATATGATACTTATTCTTTAGAAGCAGGGTCGCCTTATTTTGTTAAAGCCAGAGAAATACTAAATGCTAGCCAGTCCATCCCAGGTTGGAGACCCGGAGATGGACAAAGTTTGAAAAATAGATATTACCTTATAGATAATTTAACCAGTGAGAGATATGCTGTAATGCGTAAAGCTTATTATAATTACCATCTTAATGGATTGGATTACATGCACAAGGATGTCAATAAAGGAAGAGATGAAGTGTTTAAAGCAATGACAAGTTTTGAAGATATAACCAGAACTTTTCCTAATTCCATGCTTGTTAAAGTGTTTTTTAATGCCAAATACAGAGAATTGATTGAGATTTTTAAAGGAGCACCTGCTGCTGAACAGCAAAAAGCAATAGAATTATTCTCAAAAATGGATCCAGCCAACCGTTCGTTTTACGAAACTATAAAAACGTAAAAAACACATTTGTAAAATGAGCACTCATTTACCTCTTCTGTTTTCCTCATCGATACGTGAAGATTTTTGGAGTTATTGTCGTGTAAATTCTATTGAAAAGCCCTTAGTCCTATGTGATACCAATACACTTGTACATTGTTTGCCATTATTAGGGAATCATGATTTATTCAGGTTGATATGCATTCCCAATGGCGAAATAAACAAATCATGGGAACAGCTAAATGAACTATTACAGCAACTTTTTTTGCTAAATGTAAGCAAAAATGAAACTCTTTTTATTTTAGGCGGAGGTGTTTTAACGGACATAGGTGGATTGTCTGCAGGATTGTATCAAAGAGGAATCCCCCATGTAAATATACCAACTACTTTAATGGGAATGGTAGATGCCGCTATAGGTGGAAAAACCGCCGTTGATTTTGCAGGGATTAAAAATTTCGTAGGAATTGTTAAACAACCCGAAACCTGTATTATCGCCCCCATTTTCTTAAAAACTTTGCCTGAAATAGAATATCAAAGTGCTTGGTCTGAAATTTTAAAAGTCGCCATCATTGATAGTAAAGAATTGTGGGAATTGATACATACAGATGTTGGTATTGAAACTTTAATCTATTTTTGTGCCCAACACAAATATGGCCTAGTCCAGCAAGATGAACACGACAAGTCTATTAGACAGTTGCTCAATTTTGGACATACTATCGGACACGCCATTGAAGCTTTTTATTTAAGCAAAAATAAACCCGTAACCCATGGTTACGCCATTGCCAAAGGAATGCTTTTTGAGCTTTATTTGGCACATTTTATTCAAAGTATTTCAAGTGATGAGTTGGCGCAAATGAAATCAGTTGTTTTGACTAAATTATTGAACAATGACAATAGTTTAGGAATTGAACTTGCTGAGTTAAGAGAAACCATTTTTCACGACAAAAAAAAGACTGGAAGCTCACTTCGATTTTCGCTTCCAATAGCCTTAGGTAAAGGGAAGTGGGGCGTTGAAATAGAATGGGATACATTGCTCAAAGTGTATTCTATTTATTATTGAAAAGTCTTTTTTATTGTTGATTTTAAATAAGAACTTACTTTAAGTAAATAGCATTTATTTTTTAAGGAAACATTTGTTAATTTGCAACCCAAATAATACAGAATGAGTACACAATCTCAACAACCTATGAATAAAAGAGAAATTCTTGAAAGAAAAAAAGCGGAGAGCCTAGTTGGTGGAGGTGAAGACCGAATAAAATCGCAACATAGTAAAGGTAAATTAACAGCAAGAGAACGATTGTATTTTTTGTTAGATGAAGGGAGTTTCAACGAAGTTGGGGCTTTTGTAATGCACCGAAGTAATGATTTTGGAATGGAAAAACAACGTTTTTTAGGCGACGGTGTGGTTACAGGTTACGGAACTATTAATGGTCGTTTAGTTTACGTTTTTTCTCAAGATTTTACTGTTTTTGGAGGCTCTTTGAGTGAAACTCACGCGGAAAAAATTTGCAAAATCATGGATTTAGCACTCAAAAATGGTGCTCCAGTTATTGGATTAAATGACAGTGGTGGTGCTAGAATTCAAGAAGGGGTAGTTTCATTAGGTGGTTATGCAGATATATTCTATAGAAACACCATTGCAAGTGGAGTAATTCCTCAGTTATCTGCAATTATGGGTCCTTGTGCAGGCGGTGCAGTTTATTCGCCTGCAATTACCGATTTTATTGGAATGGTTGAAAATACAAGTTACATGTTTGTAACAGGTCCCAACGTAGTGAAAACTGTAACAAATGAAGAAGTAACAAGCGAACAATTGGGCGGAGCTTCGGTTCATTCTAGTAAATCAGGAGTGTCTCATTTTTCTTATGCCAATGAGATCGAGTGTTTGTCAGGATTAAAAGCCTTGTTGAGTTACATGCCTCAAAATTGCGAGGAAAAAGCACCTGCTTTGAATTACCAAATGGGTGATGAAAAAAGAGAGATTTTGAAAGATATTGTTCCAGATAATGCCAATCAACCATATGATATGAGAGAGGTTATTGATGGAATAGTCGATGATGGTTCTTTCCTAGAAGTTCATAAAAATTTTGCTGAAAATATAGTCGTTGGTTTTGCTAGACTTGCAGGAAGAAGTATCGGAATTGTTGCCAATAATCCTGCTTTTTTAGCTGGTGTGCTTGATGTGCATTCATCAACAAAAGGAGCCAGATTTGTTAGATTTTGCGATGCTTTCAATATTCCATTATTGGTTTTAGAAGATGTTCCAGGTTTTTTGCCAGGAACGGATCAGGAGTGGAATGCCATTATTACAAATGGGGCTAAATTGCTATATGCTTTTAGTGAAGCAACTGTTCCGCGTGTTACGGTAATAACCCGTAAGGCCTACGGTGGTGCTTATGATGTAATGAACAGTAAACATATTGGTGCAGATATGAATTTTGCATGGCCTGGAGCCGAAATTGCAGTAATGGGTGCTAAAGGTGCTGCTGAAATTATTTTCAAAAAAGAAATTAGTAATGCTGAAAATCCAGAATTGGCATGGAAAGAAAAAGAAGCAGAATATGCTGAAAAATTTGCTAATCCATATCGTGCCGCTGAAAGAGGTTTTATTGATGAAGTAATAATGCCAGAAGAAACTCGTCAAAAATTGATTTCGTCTTTCAAAATGCTAGAAAATAAAGTGGCTAATTTGCCTAAAAAGAAACATGGAAATATTCCATTGTAATAATTGAAATGCCTAAACTTATTTCCATAGTTGTTCCTTGTTTTAACGAACAAGAGGTGTTTGTAGAAACTAATCGCCGTCTAAAAGTGGTGATGTCTCAACTCCATTTTGAACAATATCAATATGAAATAATTTATGTCAATGATGGAAGTACTGACCAAACCCTTTCTTTAATTAAACAAGCCTTAATTGAAGATAAACATTTAAAGTGTCTTTCTTTCTCTCGAAATTTTGGGCATCAAATTGCAATTACTGCTGGTTTGGATGCCTGTAAAGGCGATGCCGCTGTGGTTATAGATGCCGATTTGCAAGACCCACCTTCTGTAATCTTAGAAATGATAAATCAATGGGAACAAGGTTATGATGTAGTGTTTGGTAAACGCAAAGACAGAGAAGGAGAAAGCTCATTTAAACTATTGACAGCCAAATATTTTTACAAACTCATTAACCGATTAAGCGACGTAGATATTCCTCGTGATACCGGTGATTTCAGACTAATGGACCGAAATGCGCTTAATCAATTTTTGTTAATGCGAGAATCTTATCGCTTTGTCAGAGGTATGGTGGCGTGGATTGGGTTCAATCAAACTTTTGTTGAATACGACCGTGAAAGTCGTTTTGCGGGTCAAACCAAGTATCCACTCAAAAAAATGCTGCGTTTGGCAAGTGATGCCATCTTGTCATTTTCTAATACGCCCCTTAAGATAGCAACTTTTGTAGGGTTTATAACCTCTATAGCCGCTTTTATAGGAATTGTTTATTCCCTTTATGTCAGATTATTTACCAAATCTTGGGTAGAAGGATGGACTTTTTTGATGATAGCTATTTTATTGATTGGCGGAATAATATTGCTAGTGTTAGGAATAATTGGAGAGTACGTTGGTCGAATCTATGGTGAAATCAAGCAAAGACCGCTTTATATCGTGAAAGATAAGATGGGGTTTGAGGATTAATTTATCGATTAATTGTCATTTTTATCTCATTTTTACCCTTAAGTTGAAACGTTTTTCAGTCTTCGAGTGTCTTATATTTAAAATAAGGCACAATAATTGAATGAATTTTTGTGTTGTAAAACCATACAAAGTGATGAATACACTTAAAAAATATGAAAAAGTAAAAAGTCGTAGACGTGCCGTTGAAAAACCAATTCGCAAAAATGGCGATGGAATTAAACAAGGCCCAGCTGGCGTATAGTTATGCTCTGCTAAAAGACTGCTTTATATTGTTTTTGATTGTTTGAAAAAACAAACTTATAGACTCTGTTGCTGTATTAATTTCCTGTTCCCTCCTGCATTCTCTCTGCATTCTCAGCTACTTTCAATGAATCTATCATCGGTTGTATGTCTCCGCCCAAAAAGTTGTCTAATGAATAAATAGTCATATTGATTCTGTGGTCGGTGACTCTGCCTTGTGGGAAATTGTATGTTCTTATTTTGGCACTTCTGTCTCCGCTGGCAACCAATGTTTTTCTGGCACTTGCAATTTTTGAATTATGTTCCTCTAAAGCCATTTCATAAAGTTTCGTTCTTAACATCTGCATCGCTCTTTCTCTGTTCCCAAGTTGTGAACGCTCTACTTGACAAACAACTACTATCCCAGAAGGTCGGTGGGTTAATTGTACTTTTGTTTCTACTTTGTTTACGTTTTGACCGCCTGCACCA
>JBILJV010000120.1:0-3240 GCA_044377005.1 Bacteroidia bacterium | reverse complement strand
TCGAGAGGTTTGCATGTCAATGTCTGCTGGATTTAAGTCTACGTCTACCTCCTCTGCTTCAGGCAACACCGCAACTGTAGCAGCCGATGTGTGAACTCTTCCCGCACTTTCAGTTTTGGGTACACGCTGTACCCTGTGAACGCCACTTTCATATTTTAAATCACCATAGACATTGCTGCCTGTAATCTCCATTATCACTTCTTTGTATCCGCCTGCTGTCCCTTCGTTCTCGTCTAGTATTTCAACCTTCCATCCACGGTTTTCGCAGTAACGATAATACATTTTCATTAAATCACCTGCAAATAAACTCGCTTCATCTCCGCCTGTACCAGCACGTATTTCAATAATTGCATTTTTAGCATCTTCAGGGTCTTTGGGGATTAATAAGATTTTAATTCGTTCCTCTAATTCAATCACCTTTGTTTGCATTTCGTCCGCTTCCTCTCTAGCCATTTCACGCATGTCAGCATCTTTCTCATTCGCCATCAAGTCTTTGGCTTGTTGAAGAAAATTCAAAGCTTCTTTATATGAATTGGTTACTTCTACCATTTCTTTCAATTCACTATACTCTTTGTTTAATTGTGCAAAACGCTTCATGTCTTGCATAGTGTCTGCACTACTCAACAATAATTCTACTTCTCTAAAACGGGCTTCTATGGCATCTAATTTATCTAACATCGGATAATCTTTGTTTTTTTACAAGGCCTGCAAAATTACATATTCATCTGTTAAGATGTATACTCTTTCTTTTTCAATTCGGATGTTTTTTATTTGAGGTATTTCCGAAACTATCATTTCTGTCATTTCAAACAATTTGGTGTTGAAAAAAAACAACTTGCCTTTGTGGTAAAAACGAATGATATTGTTGTTGAACTGATAGTTGGAAAGTAAACTGTCTTCTAATATAATGTTGTGATAATTGCCGAATATATCAAATTGCAAAACCTGCTTATCATTGAGAACTTGAACCGCCGTGCTGATATCTAGTATTTGCTTGATTTGAAAACTATGTTTGATTGGTAGTAAATTAAATGGCGCACTGGAATATATTAACGTTAAATCCAATTGGTATTTTTTGAGTTTCAAATCCGCTAAATCATACAACCATATCTGATTATCAAAGCTCCGAGCCATACACCCAACTTGTGAAATATTGGCCGACTCCAAGTCAATGGTGTTCAATATATTGAGGAAGTTATCTAATAAAAGGATTTTGTTTTGGTCGCGGTAAAAAACAAAAATCATAAATGGATTGCTTACGTCGATACTCGCTATTTTGCCATATATTTTAAAATTTGCATTGGCAATTAGTTGCCCATCTCTGTTGTATTTTATAATATCGTTGGTGGTAGTAATGATGTATAAATGTCCCAAATGATCAGTGCTCATCTCACTGTCTTTATTTATTTTGATAGAATCAATGTGTTTTAAAGTGCTGTTTTGTGCCTTTATTATTTGATTTCCCAAAAGGATAAGTATACCTACAATCAGATTTTTCATGGTTCAAATACCTTTAGTTCAATTTGCGTGCCATCAAAAACTGCATAAGTGAAATCTCCAACCCATTCGCCTAAATTGATATACCGTGAATTGTTTTTTAATTCAAGATTTAAAGGCAAGTGCCTGTGTCCACAAATGAAATAATCGTAATAGGTATGTTTCAGAGTTTCATTACAAAACTGTGTAATAAATTCTTTATCATCGCCCAAATAGATTTTGTCTGAATTGCCTTTCCCAATTCTACTTTTTTGAGAGAGGTATTTAGCTAATCCTGCCCCCAATCGAGGGTGTAAAAAGCCAAACAAACGAACAGCAAAAGGATGTCTGAAAATTTGTTTAATGAATTTGTAACCTTTGTCTCCAGGACCTAATCCATCACCATGATGCAAAAAAAACTTTTTGTTGTTACGTTCAATTAATAACTCATTAGAAATGACAGTAACGCCTAATTCTTGTTCCAAGTAGCCAAATGTCCACATGTCGTGATTGCCCTTGAAGAAAGTTACTTTAATGCCTGAATCAGTCAAAGTCGCAATTTTTCCCATGAATCTCGAAAATCCTTTTGGTATCACATCGTGGTATTCAAACCAAAAATCAAAACAATCACCCATTAAATAGATTTCTTTTGCATCGATACTTATTTGGTCAAGCCACTTACAAATAAGTTTTTCCCTTTTGAGCGAAGCTTCAAAATTGGGAACACCTAAATGAAAATCGGAGGCAAAATAAATCATTGACTATATTTTAAGTTTCAAACATAGTGAAAAATACACATATAAAATACCAAACATTTGCCGTTTTTGTTGGGTTGAATCACTACTCAAGTTTCTTGTATGATTGGGTAATAGAGTGTAATATGGTTTTTATTAAGCATAATAAGATCAAACAGACCATTTAACGCTTTATTTTTGAATAAATATTTACCATTTGCAAACTCGACTGAAGGTGTTTCATTACAATTTCATTTTCTTTTTTAAGGTATACTATGTTGTAGTTAAAAGAAGATTGAGGTGTATTGCTCAATATTATTTTACCATCCACCAATTGGTAATTCACAGGATTTTGATTTTGTTTATTATTGCTGTTATTTTCATAAGGCTGAATTTGTGTTGACGTAATTTTGTGTCTCATTCCTGCAAAAGACTGATAAAGTGCCATTGATTTTTTTTCAATTTCTTGCAAATAAGCCGCACTCGTGTCGCCATTACTCAAGTTTTTTTTGTAATATTTAATCGTGTATTCAGGTTTTGATAACAAGAAAATGGTATCATTTCTCAGTAATATCAATTTCATTTGCCAATCTCCAATATAAGGATTTTTTTCTTTGTTAGTAAAAGAAACCAAGAGGCTGCTAATGGCTATAAACAGAATAATTAATCTCAATGATTGAAAGGTTAAAATATAAGCGCAATTTAAGGAAATTATTTGATTGAAAAGTGATCTTTTGATTGGTAAATGGGATTAGCCAAATTTGCAATGAGAAATCAAAGCATAAAAATGATAATTAAACTAACAATTGTTGAATATCAGATTTGGTCTTTTGTTCAAAAACTGCAAATTGATCACCTGTTTTATTAATTGAGCCCAAAAAGTTTTGGATGGACTAAACAACAAAAAACCCTGACTTAAATTAAGTCAGGGTTTTTTGTTGTTTTATGGAGGTCGGAACCGGATTCGAACCGGTGTAGAGGGTTTTGCAGACCCGTGCCTAGCCTCTCGGCCATCCGACCTTTTTTAATC
>JBILJV010000072.1:0-11087 GCA_044377005.1 Bacteroidia bacterium | reverse complement strand
CCTTGATATAATTGTTGAACTTTTTTGATTGGTAAATTGTTGTCAGGAATGGTATTGATAATCTGTGCTATTTCTTTCCAACGGTTTGCCTCAAATGTGGTATTTGTTGATTTTAGAAAATCCAATTCAGTAGGATAGTGGAAATCTTTCCATAAATCATCAATTTTAGGTTTAGATTCAGGTGCTTTGTTTTGTTTTACATCATCTAGGGTTACTTGTAGCAATGCCTTGAATTTTTCTTCCATTTCTTCAGCTATAGCTGCGTCTATGTCGCCACGTGCAATGAGTTTTTCTTTATAAATTTCGCGAGGATTAGCATGGGTTGCTATCAGTTTGTACAACAAAGGTTGGGTAAAGCGAGGTTCATCACCTTCATTGTGTCCATATTTTCTGTAACCTAACAAGTCGATAAAAACATCACAATTGAATTGATTGCGATATGCCATTGCCATTTTAATGGTGTGAACGACTGCTTCAACATCGTCGCCATTCACATGAAAAATTGGGCAATTTGTTGTTTTTGCAACATCCGTACAGTATATACTTGTTCTGCTATCGGTATAATTTGTTGTAAAACCTATTTGATTGTTAGTGACTATATGCATTGTACCACCAATTCTATTGGCTTCCAAACCACTCATTTGAACCACTTCATAAACGATGCCTTGACCAGCAATGGCGGCATCTCCATGAATTAATATAGGGCAAATGCGGTTGATGTTGCCTTCATATTGATTGTCTAATTTTGCTCTCACTATTCCTTTCACCACGGGATTAACAGCCTCTAGATGAGAAGGGTTGGGTGCCAATTTTAATTTTACTTCTTTGTTGAGGTAGGTGTTTACAAGAGTAGTATAACCCAAATGGTATTTTACATCACCTTCAAATTGATCGTCTTGGAATACTTTGCCTTCAAATTCACTGAATATATCAGAATAAGTTTTGTTGAAAATATTAGCCAATACGTTTAATCTTCCACGGTGTGCCATACCCATTACAAACTCCTGAACGCCTAATTCTGCGCCATAATGAATGACACTATCAAGAGCGGGAATCAAACATTCTAAGCCTTCCAGTGAAAATCTTTTTTGTCCTATAAATTTAGTGTGTAAAAAATTTTCGAAAGCAGTCGCTTGGTTCAATTTGTTCAAGCATTGTTTTTTTTCTTCAATCGTTAAATTTGGGATATTTTTGGTTGTTTCCATTAACTGTCGCAACCATTCTATTTTAACTGGGTCACCTATGTGCATATATTCAGCGCCAATACTTTCGCAGTATGTGGTTTTAAGGTGTAGGATAATGTCTGATAGTTTGGTAGAACCAAGTCCTACATCATTCCCAGCATTGTAAGTATTATTAAGGTCGGCTTCCGACAAGCCAAAATTGGCAAGGTCTAAAGTAGGTGAGTAGGTTCTTCTTTCTCTTACAGGATTGGTTTTAGTGAATAAATGACCTCTGGTACGATAGGCATTAATTAAATTTAATACATTGATTTCTTTAAGAGTATCATCGCTAACTCCGCTTGTGCTATTGTTTGATTTGCCACTTCCAAAATCAAATCCTTCAAAGAATTTTTGCCAACCATATTCCACAGATGTACTGTCTTTTTGGTATTGTTTATATAAGTCGTCAATGAAGTTGAC
Source organism: Bacteroidia bacterium (assembly GCA_044377005.1). Classification (GTDB taxonomy): domain Bacteria; phylum Bacteroidota; class Bacteroidia; order NS11-12g; family UBA955; genus JABMMZ01. The sequence continues at coordinate 9,444 of JBILJV010000072.1, read as the reverse complement.
ATCAGCATTGCTTAGATAAGAGTTAGGCAGCATATTTTATATTTTTTGCAAATTTAATGTTTTTCTAAAATAGATAAAGAAATCTTTTTGTAAAGTTGAGCCTATTTTTTTAGGCCAAGTAGGGATGTAAAAAGCAACAATAATGAGACTTATGAAAACAAAAGAAAAGAACTAGTTCTATTTTTTGCGTAAAATCACAAATTCTAAAAGTGCTTCTAGGCTAGCACGGCTTTCATTGTCCGGCATTTCTTGTAAGATACTAAGCGCTTTATTTTTATGGTCAATCATTTGCTTTTGAGCATATTCAAATCCACCCTTTTCTTTGACAAATTGAAGAACTTCTGCTACTTTTTTCTTGTTAGTGTTTTTGTTTTTAATCAGGTAGATAATGTGTTTCCTTTCAGATGAGTCCGATTGATTTAGTGCATGAATAAGAGGTAAGGTCATCTTTTTTTCCTTAATATCCAATCCCGTAGGTTTGCCTACATTGTTATCCCCGTAGTCGAACAAGTCATCTTTAATTTGAAAAGCGATGCCGGTATGCTCGCCAAATAAGCGCATTTTTTCAATTGTGATTCTGTCTGCATTGGCTGCTGCAGCACCTATAGCACAACAACTTGCAATAAGCGAAGCTGTTTTTTTTGTTATAATGTCGTAATAAACTTCCTCAGTAATGTCTAATCTACGTGCTTTCTCGAGTTGGAGTAACTCGCCTTCACTCATTTTTTTAACACTTTCACTTACTATTTTCAATAAGTCAAAGTCATCATTGTCTATGGATAAAAGTAAGCCTTTTGCCAATAAATAATCTCCCACTAATACCGCAATTTTGTTTTTCCAAAGGGCATTAATGCTAAAAAAACCCCTTCTCATGTCGCTGCCATCTACTACATCATCATGAACCAAAGTAGCAGTGTGTAACAATTCAATTAAGCTAGCACCACGGTATGTTCTTTCATTGATTTCGCCATGAAGTTTTGAACAAAAAAGCACAAACATCGGTCGCACTAACTTCCCTTTTCTTTTAACAATGTAGTTCATTATCGTATTTAGCAAAGGCACAGAAGTTTTCATGCTTTGACTAAAAGTGCTCTCAAAGGCTGTTAAATCTGAGTTTATAGGCTTCTTTATCTCATCTATCGACAATTCCAAAGTGTATTTTTTTCGTTTTGCAAATTAAACAATAATATTTTAACTTATTTTTGTGCCCTCATAAAATATTTAATTAAATGTTAACAATCAACGATTTTAATTTCAAAAACGAAAAAGTATTGATACGTGTCGATTTCAATGTGCCTTTAGATGCTCATTTTAATATTAGTGATGATTCTAGAATGAGAGCAACGATTCCTACCATTCAAAAAGTTCTTAATGACGGTGGTTCTTGTATATTAATGAGCCATTTAGGTCGACCTAAGGAAGGTCCTGTAGATAAGTTTTCACTGCGCCATATTGTTGATAGATTAAAGGAATTGACCAATACTATTGTTCATTTTGCCCCCGATTGTATGGGCGATGAGGCACTTTCATTGAGCGCTAGTCTTAAAAATGGGGAAATATTGCTTTTAGAAAATTTGAGATTTTACAAAGAAGAAGAAAAAGGTGACCTAGCGTTTGCTCAAAAATTAGCAAACTTAGGGACTTTTTATGTCAATGATGCCTTTGGTACAGCCCACCGTGCCCATGCCTCTACTTCTATTATCGCTCGCTTTTTTAATGGTAAAAAATGTTTTGGTTTTGTAATGGCCAATGAAATAGCAAATGCTAAAAAAGTGTTGGATAATCCACAACGCCCTTTTACAGCTATAGTTGGAGGAGCTAAGGTGTCCGACAAATTATTGATAATTGAAAATTTAATGCAAATTGCAGACACTATAATTGTTGGCGGTGGCATGGCATACACATTTGCCAAAGCAATGGGTGGTGCAATAGGTAGTTCTCTTTGCGAGGACGATAGAATGCCCTTGACCCTCGAACTAATTGAAAAAGCAAAAGCCAAAGGGGTTAAATTGTTGCTACCAGAAGATAGCAAAATTGCCAATAAGTTTGCCAATGATGCTGAAGCCTCTTTTTGTAATAATGATGTTATTCCTGAAGGATTTATGGGTTTAGATATTGGTCCTAAAGCCATTGCTGCATTTACAAAAGAAATTGAAGCTTCACATACAGTTTTGTGGAATGGCCCAATGGGAGTTTTTGAAATGTCAAATTTTGAAAATGGAACCAAATCTGTTGCTATTTCAGTAGCAAGTGTTACGCAAAAAGGAGGCTTTAGCTTAATAGGAGGAGGAGACAGTGCGGCAGCAATTTACCAATTTGGATTGGCAGACAATGTAAGTTATGTCTCAACAGGTGGCGGTGCATTATTGGAGTATTTCGAAGGTAAAATATTGCCTGGAATTCAAGCAATCAATGACGAACAAACTGAAGCTTAGTTTTTGTAAAATATTTTATTTAAGTTTGAATCTTCTATGAGTCAATCAGCAATTATTCTTAATCACAAACAAATTATCCATAAAATCAAACGATTGGCATGGCAAATTTATGAGGATAATATGGAGTCAAAGCAACTTTATATTGCCGGTGTAGACAATCGAGGTATGTACTTAGCTGAACAAATTGCCAATGAACTCCGATTGATAAGTGACCTCAATGTGGAATTAATCAATATTGTAATAGATAGAAACAATTTTGAACCTTCTTTTTTCTCAGAATGCAATATTGCAGATATTAGAGAACAATCTTTGGTGGTAGTGGATGATGTGCTCAATACAGGTAAAACATTGATTTCAGCTTTTTTACCGCTCTTGCAAAGACAAGTTGCTAAAATTCGAATAGCAGTTTTAGCCTCAAGAAGTTACAGAGCTTTTCCTGTTAATGCTGATTTTGTAGGAATAAGTATGGCTACCACTCTTCAGGAACATCTTTTGTTTGATGATTCTAATCCGCAAGACTTGAAGCTATTTTTAAACTAACTAATTTTTTGACTTTTATAATGGTTTAAAAACCCTAATGCAAGTCAATTTTAATTGACTTGCATTCTACTCATACATTTGTGTCAACAAATATTTATTAATTGAAAAAAATAGGGTAACCGCAGATAGAATTATTAAAGTTATAATAGCAACAATGATAGTAGTTCTGTATTATAATGGAACTGTATCTGGTGCATTGGGTGTTGTTTTGTTAATATAATCTATTATTTTTGTGCTCACTAGTTTAGTTAGTTTTTGCCCCTCATATAAACATTTTTGGCTTTAACACTTGTTCGGTGAAAATAAAAAGAAATATTTAAAAATGAAGTTAATCTTATTTTATCTCAGTTTAATTGTTATCTCATTTTCCTCTTGTTCTAAGGACGATGATGCCAAATCAACGTCCCAAATAAATAGTAATGTTCAATCAGGCACTTGGCGTATTACTCGTTATATTGATTCAGAAGTAGATGAAACTATTAAATTCTCTAGTTATAACTTTACATTTCAGTCGAATGGGATTGTTTATGCAACAAAAGGAAATGTTACTTATACAGGTTCTTGGAGTATTACAGATAGTAACAGCGACGATGATAGTCAAGAAGATTTAGATTTTAATCTTTATTTTGGTTTAATTAACGATTTTGAAGATCTAAATGACGATTGGGATTTTATATCTCAGTCTGCAAGTAAAATTGAATTAATAGATGTAAGCGGAGGAAGCGGTGAAACAGATTACTTGTCATTCGAAAAAAATTAATTTTAAGTTACTATATAATGGAAATTCTCCAACCAAAAATGGGAATTTTTTTATTTATCAGATGGAATCAATAAAAAAAATACAATTTTGTTTATTGATAGCAAGTTATAATGTAAAATTTAGGTTTAACTTGCGATCCTTTTATGCAAAATAATTCTGAATTAAAACCCAAAAAATGGAAAATGATCTTAATCTCTTGGTTGTTTGTTTATCCTGTAATAAATTTAATGTTTTTATTGGTTTTCCCTTTATTGACTGAGATGCATCAGCTTTTAAAAACATTAGTGTTTACATTAATTTTAGTTCCTATAATGGCAATAGTAATTCCCAAATTACACCAAAAGTTCTGGAAGTGGATTGTAAAATAAGAATTCTTTGTTTTCTACAGACAATCTGAATCAATTGATTTACTTGAAATTAGATTGCACCAGCTGATTCAAGATTTCATTGACAGGAGCATTCCCTGCTGTAATACTTTTTCCAAAAATGTAATTTGTTTCGCCTTTAAAATCATAAACGTTACCGCCGGCTTCTTGAACCAATAAACACCCAGCAGCGACATCCCATGCATGCAGACCTGTTTCAAAAAAAGCATCAAATTTTCCGCATGCCACATAAGCTAAGTCAACGGCAGCAGAACCTAATCGTCTCAATCCATGCGTATTTTTCATTAAATAGGTTAATGTTTTGATGTAAGCCTCCATTTGGTCAAATTCATAGTATGGGAAGCCCGTTGCTATTAAAGATTGAGAAAGTTCACTTGTTTTACTAACACATATTTTTTCTCCATTACACCATGAGCCCCCATTTTGCCATGCTATAAACAGGTCTTTTTTACCCATTTCATAAACCACTCCTATTAAAATTTCATTGCCTTTGACTAGAGCAACGCTGATGCTGTAAATAGGTAAGTTGTGAATGAAATTGGTAGTGCCATCTAAGGGGTCAATAATCCAAACAAGTTCAGAATTCAGTTGTTCAACAGTATTTTCTTCGGTTATAAATCCTGCAGAGGGGACTATTTTTTTTAATCCCTTCACTAATTGTTTTTCGGCTTCAATATCCACAAAACTCACCAACTGATTGAGTCCCTTTTCTACCACTACAGCAGGGTCAAAATTCAGTCGTTGTTTTATAATAGTTTCACCAACTTCTTTGCACAAGTTACCGACTTTAATGCTTAGTTTCTCAAGATTCATTTTGCAAATTTATAGGAATAAAATCGACTTTCTATTCGGATATCAAAACGGAGTAATATCTTTGTAACATGAATTCCGAAAAAGTTTTTTTAATGATATTAGATGGTTGGGGTATTGGTAAAAAAGATTTTACCGATGGTATTTATAATGCTCGAACGCCTTTTATTAATCAACTTTATCAAACAGTGCCAAACACAACATTAACTACATTTGGTAATGAGGTAGGTTTACCAAATGGTCAAATGGGGAATAGCGAAGTTGGACATATGAATATTGGGGCAGGAAGGGTAGTATGGCAACAACTTGCTTTGATTAATAAAAAATTCGAAGATGGATCAGCAGCCAATGAAGAGGAAATAGTGAAATTGGCAAATTATTGTATAGAAAATCAAAAGCCACTCCACCTCATTGGTTTAGTTAGCGATGGTGGTGTACATAGTAGTATTGAACATTTAATTCAATTGTGTCATATTTTTACAAAAAAAGGAGTAGTCAATATTTATATTCATGCGTTTACTGACGGTAGAGATACCGATCCACAATCTGCAATGCAATATTTGACTTATTTGGAGTCTAATATTAAAAATACGAATGCAAGAATAGTGTCTATCATAGGTCGATATTTTGCAATGGATAGAGACAAAAGATGGTCAAAAACAAAGAAAGCTTATAAATTGATGGTAGATGGTTTGGGAGAAGATTTTAAATCGATCTCCGAGGCTATAAACGCAAGTTACAAAAATGGTAATACAGATGAATTTATTGAACCTTGTACTGTTAATGGCTCTGAGGCGACTAAAATAAAAGATGGAGATGCTGTTTTTTGTTTTAATTTCAGGACAGACCGTGGTCGTCAAATTACGCAAGTACTTACTCAACAAAATAACCATGAATACGGAATGCACACCAAACAGCTGTATTTCGCAACCATGACAGAGTACGATAAAACATATCAAAATATACATGTTATTTTTAAGTCGAACGACATTTCTGAAACCCTAGGAGAGGTTATTAGCAAACATGGCAAAACACAACTGCGAAGTGCTGAAACCGAAAAATATCCTCATGTTACTTTCTTTTTTTCAGGAGGTAGGGAAGAAATGTTTGAAGGTGAAGGGCGGTTAATGGAACCTTCTCCACAAGTCTCAACTTACGATTTACAACCTGAAATGAGTGCTTTACTATTAACCGATAAAATCTTAAATGTTTTAGACACTCAGTCTTACGATTTTATTTGTTTGAATTTTGCTAATACCGATATGGTTGGGCATACAGGTGTGTGGGATGCTATTATTAAAGCAGCAGAAACGGTTGATAGTTGTGCTCAAAAAATTGTAGAAAAAGGATTAAGTAAAGGGTATCAGTTCATTATTATTGCCGACCATGGGAATTCTGATGAAGCTAAGAATCCTGATGGAAGCCCCAATACTGCTCATAGTATGAACCCCGTTCCTTGTTTTATTTTGTCTGAAAAGTGTAAATCAATTACAATGAAAGGGAAATTGGCAGATGTTGCTCCAACTATTCTCAAAATGATGGACTTAGAGAAACCGAAAGCTATGGATGGTATAGCTTTGTTTTAATTTGAATCTATTACATGAGCTTCGAAGTTTTCATCTTCGCTGTCATCATTGCCGTGCTCAGTATAGCGATAGTACAAGGCACTTAATGCTGCAAAAATGAATGCTCCAGATAAGCCACCTATTATCAATGAAAAGCCTTGATTTATTATAAAAGAAAGCGTTAAAAGGTTTTCATTGTTGCCAAGTGCCAAATTAATGATAAGTGAAAAAATACCTGTAATCATAGAAGTGGCTATTACAAAAACAATTCCTATCAAAAAGATTAATCCTGCTCTTTTGAAAGTTATTTTTTGGAAACTAAAGCCAAATGCCTCACTCATGCTTAAATTGTCATGAATTATTGCCGGAACTACCAAAGCGAATCTGACCATAATTATTAAAAGGATGAAGAATCCAATAAAGCCAATAATAGCTGCAATTGCAACAGAAATAGACCCAATGATGAATATAATGGCAAAGAATAATCCAAAAGAAGCAACAATAAAAAAGTTAAGTAAAAGGTAAATACCAATCGTTCTGAAAACAAGATTTAAACTTACTTGACGATAGATATTAATCAAGCTGAAGGATTTGTTAAAAATGATGTTTTCGTTTATTTTCAGAAAAGCCACATAAGACCATATATTGAGAATTAAACTAATTGTTATTGCCAAAATAATTAAAGGCACATTTATATCCCCAAACATTGAAAAAATAGCTTCATAAGGAGTTGAGCCTTTGTCAAGGTTCTGTAATGATTCCTGAAAGTTAGTTTGGAAATTACTTAAATCATCAAAAGACCAACCAAGACCTTGAAGTATTAGCGGTATGGCAATGGCAAAAGTTACAAGACTTATTAGGATACTCGTGAGTAAATGGCGCAATAATACTTTTTTGAAAAGTTGCATAGATGCCTCAAAAACTTGGCCACGGAAAGATTGTAATAATTGATTCATGCCTCAACATTATGTAAACTTATTGAAAAGTGCAAATTTTTTAAGGGAAAAATGTAGATATTATAGATTAAATTTGCACCTTTTATGATTAAGAATAAAAAGGTTACCGTTGTTTTGCCTGCTTATAATGCTGCTGCCACATTGGAGAAAACATACAAAGAAATTCCAATGGATATTGTGGATGAAGTGGTTTTGGTAGATGATAATAGCAAAGATGAAACCATGCAAAAAGCCAAAGATTTAGGTATTAAACATGTGATAAGGCATGAGGTAAACAGAGGCTATGGTGGTAATCAAAAAACCTGTTATAACAAGGCCTTAGAAATTGGGTCTGATATCATTATCATGGTACACCCCGATTATCAATATACCCCAAAACTGATTGAAAGTATGGCTTATCTCATTGCAAATGAGGTTTATCCAGTAGTGTTTGGAAGTCGTATCTTAGGAAAAGGGGCTTTAAAAGGTGGAATGCCAATATACAAATACATTGCGAATCGTATTTTAACACTGTTCCAAAATATCCTAATGGGACAGAAACTTTCAGAATACCACACTGGTTACAGAGCCTTTGATAAAAAAATATTTGAAAAAATAAACATAGAAGCTAATTCAGATGATTTTATTTTCGATAATCAAATGATTGCTCAAGTGTTTAACGCCGATTTTGATATTGCGGAAATTACCTGCCCAACTAAATATTTTGATGAAGCCAGCAGTATCAACTTTAAACGCAGTAGTATTTATGGTTTGGGTGTATTAAAAGTTTCGGTATTATACCGCCTCAACAAATGGGGTATTTATACTTCGCCTATTTTTAAGTAAGTAGATTGTTTTTAATCACCCCGCATTACTTGCAATAGTTTAGTATGTATTTAGTGGCATCTTTAAAGCCAATATTTTCAGCTTTTCTCCAATCACTACAAGCCTCCTGATTCATTTTTTGATTCAAATAAGCGACACCTCGTAAGGTTAAAATGTTCCCCAAATTTTCTTTCTCAAAATCCAAAGATTTGGTCATGTAAAAAATACTCTTTTCGTTTTGACCAGTTTGTAAGTAGCAAAATCCTAAGTCGTAATAAATGGCGGTATTGGAAGGGTCGAGCATGTTAATGCTTCGTAAGTCGCGAATACTTTCCTCAAACATTTGTAATGACATAAAAGCATCCGCACGGTTTAACAGTGCCAGTAAATTGGATGGTTCATACAATAATACAACATTATAAGCATCTACAGCCTTCATAAACATTGAAGCATCAAAGTAAATATTGCCTTTCATCATCCAAGCACTCGTATCATATTTGTTTATTTGAATGGTCTTGTCTATGTCTTTAATAGATAGGTCAATGGAGTCTATTGCCAAATAATACAAGGCTCTTTTTTTTATAACATTAACATTGTTTGGGTCTTGACTGATAAATTCTGTGCAATATTCAGCTGCTTTGGCATAATCTTGCATTTCTTCCATCAGTTGAATAAGGCTTTTTAACACTTCAATGGTATTAGTCTGACTTTGTTTGTAAATTAAATAATCTCCTTCAGCAAAGGTGTAATTTTTGAGTGCGTGGTGACAAATGGCACGGTATAAATAGGCTTCATTTTTATTGGCATTCAACAAAATACTTTGATTAAAATCGACCAATGCGATATTCGGTTTTTGAAGCATTAAATAACTAGAACCCCTATAAAAATAAAGTTCCGCATCGCGGTTATTACTCTCTAAGGCTTGGTTAAACGAGTTTATTGCTTCTGTATAATTTCTGTTTTGGAAATATCCCATTCCTTTTTCAAACAATGATTGGGCAAAAAGGGAATTTATGCCAATAAAAAGAAGGGAAAGAGCTATTTTTAAAAATTTATTCATCACTTTTTTAAAGTTAAATGCAAAAATGCAACCAAAAAATTTTAAAATTTTAAAATAGATATCTACTATTGTGGAATGTTTCAGATAGAAGTCCTATTAAGTCCTGTATTATTGCCATACCATCAAAT
>JBILJV010000048.1:0-16590 GCA_044377005.1 Bacteroidia bacterium | reverse complement strand
GAAGTATCTATTCCTTTCAATACAACCAAGAGACAGATTCGCTTAAAAAGTACATTATTCACCCTAATACAGGGTATAGAGAAGTAGCTAGTTTGGCATTTGCAAGTGTTCAAGATACAAACATTGTGAGTGAGCTATTCGATTTGCTTCCACTTGAAAAACAAGTCCAGGTTAGAAAAGCAATTATTTTTAGCATAGGACAAATGAATGCTTGGCAAAACATTAAATTGGTTCAATATTTTAATTTAGAGCAAAATTTGGAAGTGAAAGGCGTTTGCTTGGAAGCTATTGCAAAAACATCAAAAAAAGATTTAAGCGATTTTTTTGCAAACGTTCAATTGTTTTCTCAAAATACAGATTATATGACTTCTTATTGGAGAGCTTTGTACTTTGCCAATAAAAGAAAAAACTTAAATGTTTGGCATGAAGGTTTAAATCAAAGGCTCAATGAATTGGATTTAACGAATCCCAGATCGTTGTTTATTCATCATCAGTTATTTAAGTCTGCCCAAACGGTTGGTTCAGATGGAGAAATACTTAAAAAAAGAATAATAAATAGTTTTACCCTAGTTGATGCTCATTTAAAAAGCATAAGTTCACCTTATAAGCAACATAACTATATCAAAGATTCCTTATTTACTGATGAAGTTTTATTGCAATTGGTTCATTCCCCAAATCACAGTTTAGTCCGCTATGAAGCACTTGATCGGTATATTAAGAAATACTGGCAAATGATTGGTTGGAATGAAAAAATCAATTCAGATTTAATATATAAAGTTTTCGAAAGTGGAGATGTTGCTCTAATCTCCAGAATTGCTGAATATGTCAAAGATCAAAATTTTGCCAATAGAAAGATTGTTGTCACCAAGGAAAATTTGTTATTGGTGCAAAAAAAATTGGTATTACCGCGTGATTTTGAGGTTTGGATTGATTTGGAAAAAGCCATTTTGAGTTTTGACGGTAAAAAATACCAATATGAAAGTTATTTTACAAAAGGGTATCAAAACCCAATAGATTGGAATTATATTGTAAAAGTGCCACAAAATCAAAAAGTAAAAATCAAGACTAATAAAGGGGAAATTATTTTAGACTGTAAGGTCAATGAAGCCCCTGCCTCTGTGGCTAATTTTTTAAAGTTAGTAGATTCTGGCTATTACAATGGTAAATATTTTCACAGAATGGTGCCCGATTTTGTGGTGCAGGGCGGTTGTCCAAGAGGCGATGGTTGGGGGGCATTGAGTTGGAATCAACGCAGTGAGTTTTCTAATTATTTATCATACCAACCTGGTAGTGTAGGTTTGGCATCTGTAGGCAAGGATTCCGAAGGGGTTCAGTTTTTTATCTCACACACCTATACACAGAATTTAGATGGAAGATATACTGTTTTTGCAGAAGTTGTTCAAGGTATGGAGGTTGTCAATCAGTTGGTGGTGGGGGATATGATTTTGAAGATTGAGAGGATTTGATTGGTTGTAATTTTAAGTTGCACAGAGATTGGTTGTTTATTGTTTTATTTTATTTTATAATAAATGGGAGAAGAACATTATTAACTACCCAAAATATAACATTACCAAATCAAGAATTTATAAAATAGTGATGTGTAATTTATTTTCAAATGATGAAATTGCTAATTATAAAAGTATTATAATTGAATACATTCATTTTAGTTTTTAAGAAAGAGATAGATTCACTCATTTGTGGCTAATTGTTTGTTAATAATCACAACTAAATTGTGAATAAGTGCAAGGCTTTATTGTCTTATTTCGTAACATAGAGTTATGGCAGAATCAAATTCGGAAAAAGCAAAAGCGTTAAAGCTTACAATAGATAAATTAGAGAAAAGTTACGGTAAAGGCGTAATCATGAAAATGGACGATAAAACCGTAGTGACTACTGAAGTAATCTCTACAGGCTCATTTGGTTTAGACTTAGCCCTTGGAGTGGGTGGTTTTCCTAAAGGAAGAATCATTGAAATTTATGGTCCTGAAAGCAGTGGTAAAACAACTTTGGCATTAAGCTGTATTGCTGAGGCTCAGAAAAAGGGTGGCTTATGTGCTTTTATAGATGCTGAACATGCTTTTGATAAATTTTATGCTCAAAAACTAGGAATTAAAACCTCAGAATTGCTGATATCTCAACCGGATGACGGGGAGCAAGCTTTAGAAATTGCTGATAATTTAATTCGTTCAGGAGCCATAGATGTTATCGTAGTGGATTCTGTTGCTGCCTTGGTGCCAAGAGCTGAGATAGAAGGTGATATGGGGGACAGCAAAATGGGTCTTCACGCTCGTTTAATGTCTCAAGCATTAAGAAAGTTAACAGGAACAATTAACAAAACGGGTTGTATCTGTATTTTTATCAACCAATTACGTGATAAAATAGGTGTTATGTTTGGAAATCCAGAAACCACTACGGGTGGTAATGCATTGAAATTTTATGCTTCTGTAAGAATAGACATTCGTAGAATAGGTCAAATTAAAGATGGTGATGAAATAGTTGGTAACAGAACAAAAGTGAAAGTTGCTAAAAATAAAGTTGCACCCCCATTCAGAGTCATAGAATTTGATATCATGTATGGCAGAGGAATTTCTCGTGCAGGTGAAGTGCTCGACTTAGCTGTTGAACACGGCATTATCCAAAAAAGCGGTTCATGGTTCAGTTATGAAGGAACTAAGTTAGGTCAAGGTAGAGATACTGTAAAAGACTTAATAGAAGACAATGCGGAAATGCAAAAAGAAATCGAAGCTAAACTTAAAGATAAATTAAACAGTGGGCAAATTCAGATAGCTGAAGATACCTCAACCACTGAAGAATAAAATATTGTTTGTTTATGTGTGTCACAAAATTGCCCCAACTCCTTTAGAGATTGGGGCTTTTTTATTAAATCTTATAAAAAAATAGATGAATAGAAAAACCTTTATAAAAAATAGCTCATTAGCTCTTGGGCTTACATTGCCTTACCCAATTTTATCTTGGACCAATAATAACATGAGTGATTTAAAACAACAATTAGCAATTTTCAGTCCCGATAACGAATCTTATTGGACTTATGTAGCTAGTTTATTTGACATGCAAACTAAATTTATAAATCTTGAAAATGGTTATTTCAGTCCGCAACCAATGTCCACCTTGGCTTATCACACTTCCAAAGAAACCTATATAAATAAAAAGAATAGTTGGTTTATGCGTAAGGAACAAGAGCAAGAAATAGAAAATGCCCGATTGAACTTAGCTACTTTTTTAGGGCAATCTCCCGAAGAAGTAGCCATAACAAGAAATACTACTGAATCTTTGAATACCGTAATTTCTGGTTATCCTTGGAAGAAAGGGGATGAGGTGATTATAGGAAATCAAGATTATGGTAGTATGGTAGCAGCCTTTCAACAACAAGTTAAAAGGTCAGGAATTGTTGTGAAAATTGCACAAGTTCCCTTACACCCAAAAAATGATGATGATATTATTGATGCATACATGAGTTTGGTGAATACTAAAACCAAAGTTATTCATCTTACCCATTTAATCAATTTAACGGGACACATTATTCCTGCAGAAAAGATCATTGATTTAGCTCATCAAAAACAAATAGAGGTTATGGTAGATGCGGCCCATTCAGTGGCACATGTAAACATGGGTCAGTTAATACACAAAGCAGATTATTTTGCAGCCAGTTTACATAAGTGGTTATGCTGTCCTATCGGTTTAGGTGTTCTTAAAATTAAGCTAGCTCATATTGAAAAGGTTTTTCCATTAATGGCAGACAGTGATTGGCCTGTCAATAATATTAGAAAGTTTGAACACCAAGGTACAAGACCTATAAATTCATTGCAAACGATTCCAGTAGCTATTCAGTTTCACCAAGCTATAGGTGATGTAAACAAGGAAAAAAGATTGAAATTATTAAAAGCAAATTGGTATTTTAAGCTTGACCCAAATTCAAGCAAGTTGCACTTAAATACCCCATTTGATGAAAATAGAAGTGGGGCCATTGCCAATTTTGGAGTCAAAGGAATGCAACCTGAAGCTTTAGCTGATTTGCTTTTCGAACGTTATTCTATATACACAGTTGCCATTAATCATCCTCATGTTAAAGGGGTAAGAATTACACCTCATTTGTATAATTCAAATAAAGAGATAGAGGCATTGACTAATGCAATTGAAGAATTAAGCGCCTAAGTTTAAAGCTTGTTTGAACTAATTAGTTTTCTAATTGATATAACGAAGTGGTTGAATAAATTAGGAATTACGCCATAATGTGTTTGCAAAACGGTGAACCTTTCTTTATTACTCTCTTTTCTTTTTTGTGTAGAAAAACCATCTAAAGTAAAACAAGCGATGATTTGATGAAGATTGATGACTTGTTTGCAGTTTTTTAAACAACGAATCATCCAATCAATATCGGAAACATATTTTAGCTTTTCATCATAAGGCAATGCAAAAGAGCGTTTAATGATAAAAGATTGATGACTTACGTTCATGCCAAATTTAAAAGACTCCCAAGTGAGTTGAGCAGGTAGTGGCCTTGTACTTAAATCAGAACGGGTTCCAAGTGCCAAGCCATTGACATCTACCATCATTGTTTCGCCATAAATAGCATCTGGATTTTTGTGGCATATTTCAATAATTTCTGAAATAATTTCAGGACTGTAAACATAATCTCCTGAATTCAAAAACCAGATATACTGACCTTTTGAACGCCACAAACCCTTGTTCATTGCATTATATATTCCCTTGTCTGGCTCCGACAAATAGTTTTGTGTAAGTGTTTGTGTTTTTAAAAAATCTTTAGTCCCGTCCGTTGAATTCCCATCAATTATGACAAATTCTATGTCTTTTAAATGTGGATGGTTTTCAAAAGATTCTAATGTTTTTTTTAATCCATTTAAATTGTTGTAACAGATGCTAATGACAGATAATATCATTTGTTTGTTATTACAAAAGGTTTTATCCAAAGGGCAATCATCACAATCATCAATAACAGAATAGTCCAAGAGGCGGTCTTTTCTATTAAGTCGGTTGTATTACTGCCTTTGTCGTAATATAAAACAATATTGTGGGATCCGGCACCTACATTTAGTCCTCTTAGAGTGTAATTTACTTTGTTGATATCTACAGGGTTGCCATCTATTTTAGCTTTCCAATTGTCATAATATATCTCAGAAAACACAGCATAACCTTCATTGTTGTTTGTCGATTGATAAACCATTGTATCTGGATGGTAGCTTAATAATTTGATAGTTGCTGTACTGTCTTTGGTAAAGCTTGTATTTTTTATGGAAGTATTACTAGTGAAAGAGTTGTTAAAAGTAGCACTTACTTTATTGTCAATGACTTTTAATTGGTCCATTTCTTCTTTTGCATTCGAAGTGTTAATCAAGTTGTTTACAAACCAAGCATTTCCGTTGGAAGTAGGTCTATTAACCGCCACTTTCTGGTTTTCAACAGCTCCTATCAAATATTTACAATTCAACATGTCTAAACCTTTGTCTTGGTATTCTTTGGTACTTAAAAAGTTAGAAATTAAGTCTTGATAACGGCTCAATTTAGCTGGGTCATATCCGCCAATCATTTTATGGAATGCGGCACCTTCATTGTTGTTGAACGGGTCACGAGTTAAATCAAATACCCTAAAGTGAGGATCTTTGTCGGACATAATTTGTTGGTCGGTTTGGTCAGGAACTCTTTCTGTAACCGTACCTTTTTGGAACGTAAAGTCCTCCCAATTTAAGTAGCGCCAATCAACTCCAATTAAATCGATTGCTGCTATAATGCCGATTAACATTATTGCAGTATTTTTTTTGATTTGAGCATTGAACATTGACCAAATAAATCCAAATGCCAAAGCAATAAAGATAAATGATCTAAACGAATCTTTTCTAAGTAAAGAGGCTCTGTCTTCTTTCAATACACTGATAATATTACCATTGCCTCCCTTTTTTAATTCTTCGTCAACTAAGCCTCCCATGTCAACAAAAACTGGTCCGGCAATAGCCATTAATAAACAAAATCCACCTACAATTAAGAATGATACCCATACTTTATACCAACTTGAGTTTTTGGTGTTTTGGTATAGTTCGCCAAAGTTGAAATTGAAATTAGTTTTTAGTTTTTGGTTTACTTTGTAATTGTCAAAAATTTCTTTTAACCCCAAAAATCCTAAGAGTGGAATGCTAACTTGAGCGATACAAAATGCCATCATAGGGGTTCTGAATTTGTTGTAGTATGGCAAGTAATCAAACAAAAAGTTATTAATAATTCCAAAGTGTCGTCCCCAGCCCAATATGAAAGAGACTAATGTTAAGGTTACGAGTGCCCATTTGATAGGTCCTTTTACAGCAAATAAACCTAAAACAAACAAAAAGATTAATACGGCACCGATGTAAATTGGGCCTGATGTAAATTGCATACTGCCATGATACATAGGCAATCCATCATTAATGGCTTCTTCATTTTGAGTGGTTTTGTAAAATTCAGATGATTTACTTAGTTTTTCACGACTACTACCGCCATAAAAATTAGGAATTAATAGCGTAAAGGTTTCTCCAATATCATAACTCCAAGAAAAAGCATATTCACGGTCTAATCCATTTTTACCAGTTTCTTTTTGTTTGACATTTTCATCAACCTTAGCCATGTCATTACCACCACGCATTGTGTTTTGGGCAAATTCAGAAGTTGTTTTTAATTTGGTGATATTCGAAGCAACCCCTGTGGCGCCGGCAATAATTGCAATTAAAGATGCTATAATAAATGTTTTTACGTTGCTTTCTTTGATAGCTTGAACTAGATAAAATACCACCATGACGAACATACAAATAATGGTATAATAAGTAATTTGATAGTGGAAATAGTATACTTGAAGAGCTAAGTTGAACGCTAAAGTTACACCACCTTTAAAATAATTGCCTTTATAAAGTAAGTGCATTGAGCCAATAATAGCGGGCATTAAAGCCATTGCAAGCACTTTTGTGTAATGTGCAGCTTCAACACTACTGATACTGTAGGTGGCAAAACCGAAAGCAATGGAGGCGAGTGCACCCATTAAAGGTTTAAAACCAAAGGCATTCATTAGTAAGTAAAAGCCAACAAATGATAGGAAAAGTATTTTAAAAGGGTAAGATTGATGGCTAAAAGGGGCAAGATAATTGTAAGTTTTAATCTGATTGCCGCTATTTTTACCCTTAATTAGCACCGATGGCATTCCGGAAAATATGTTGTTAGTCCATCCAGGAAACTCGCCATCTTTGTCAGTATATTTGGTAATTTCTGTGCCTTTTAAAAGGCCTTGGGTAACGTCTTCTTCGTTGTGGGAATAGCCGTTGAACGTTTTAACGAAATAAATGTATCCAACAAGGAAAAAAACAAGAATAGCAATGCCATGAGGCATAAAAGATTCAAAAAGTTTTTTGAAATTCATAATTGCAAAGTAAGTTATTTCAAATCTAATTTAAAAAGATGTTTTTTACAAAACTATAATTAAATACTTTTGTGATGTGAAATTCCTTGTACAAATCTATTTAAAAGGCCTTTATTATTTTGTAGTAGATAAAAACTTTAGAAAGTTTTTATATCTCACCATATTGTATGGACTTTCTTTGAAGCGAAAATCTAATTCAATAAATATCAACGGAAGTCAATTAAAAGTCCTGGATTTTAAATCCTTTGTTTGGCAGTTTTATGAAATATACTTCAAAGGTTATTATACCTTTGAGTCATTGAATAGTGAGCCTGTAATTATTGATTGCGGATCAAACATTGGACTTAGTCTACTAAATTTTAAATCACAATACAAAAACTCAAAAATTTATGCTTTCGAAGCAGATAAAAATGTATTTGATATACTAAATGAGAATATAAAAAATAACCACTTAGAAAATGTTAACCTTTTCAATCAAGCGGTTTGGGTGAAAAATGAAAAAATTAGTTTTTTGCCAGATGGTGTTGATGGAGGTAGAATAGAAGGCGGATTAGATACAAATAATCAAGTTGATGCGATTGATTTTAATGAGTTTTTAAAAGGGTTCAACAAAGTTGATTTCTTAAAAATGGATATTGAAGGGGCCGAAACTTCAGTGATTCCACATATTAAAGAAGGATTGAGTAAGGTCGATAATCTGTTTATTGAATTTCATTCTTTTGATGGACAGAAACAAGACTTTGATAAAATAATTACAACTTTAACGGACTGTGGTTTTAGATTTTATATTGATAACGTGGTGTTCAAGAATCATCCATTTATTAATAAAAAGGCTAAGAATAAAATAGATTTACAATTAAATATATTTGCATATAAAATTTGAAAATCCTTCACATTAATACTATTGACACAGGCGGTGCTGCAATAGCGGCCATCAGATTACATGAGCTTTTGCTCCAAAATGGGGTTGAGAGTAAGATTTTGTTTTTATGGAGGTCTGGCAAAGTAAGTGTTAAGGAATCTTTCTATTTTGAGGATTTGTTTTCCTCTAAATTGATTTTTAAAATCGCATATAAATTAAATGTTTTGTACAACAGAAGGTTTACTTTTTATAAGCCAAATTTATATTTTAATGGTCCTGACAGTTTGTTTAGACTTAATAAACATCCATTGTTTGATTGGGCAGAAGTGATTCATTTTCATTGGGTTGTTAAGTTTTTGGATTGGAATAATGTTGTTAAAAATTCTAAGAAAAAATTTGTTTGGACACTCCATGATATGAATCCTTTTACAGGCGGAGAACATTATAAAACTGGATATAATAACGAGTTTAAATTCGCTACTAAAAGGAATGTTAAACTAAAACAAAAGGCATTGAATGGAGTGGATTTAACAGTAATTTCTCCAAGCGATTGGATGAAGAATTGTGCGGAAAAATCTGAAGTGTTTAAGGGTATAAAAATTGTTACTGTAAGAAATCCAATTCCAAGTAAAGTCTTTAGTAGGGATTTTGTTGGTGATTTTGCCGATTTAAAAATTGATAAGAGTAAAGTAAATGTTCTTTTTGTTGCAGAAAATCCAAGTGATGTAAGAAAAGGGTTTCATTTGCTTGTTCAAGTATTAAATAACATTCAAAATAAAGAAATTTTTCAACTGTATATTATTGGAAAAGAAACTAATGGAATAGAATTGCCGATAAATCATCAATTTTTAGGAGTTGTTTCAGATCCTTATCAACTTGCCAAAATATATTCTAGTGTTGATTATTTTATAATACCTTCCATAGAAGATAATTTACCCAATACTGTTTCTGAAGCATTGTTGTGTGGAACGCCTGTTATTGGTTTTGAAATAGGGGGAATTAAGGAAATGATTCAAAATGGAATTAACGGATTTTTGGTCAACAATGAGCTTGAATTAGGTCTTTTGCTAAATAAGATAGCTAGTAAACAATTGGAAATTAATAAGCAAGCAATTCCCAATAATTTGGAATTAGATGAAAATAAAATCCTTTCTCATGTGTTAACTATCTACAGTAATTAATTTGTTGCTATTTAGGAGAGTATTAGGCTATTCCTTTAAGTTTATAAATCCATGATTTTCTTCGTAAAGTTGTAAGTTATTTAAAACCTTTCTGTATTTTACCACATAGAAATAAACGCCCAAAGGCAATAATTCTCCTTTGTAAGTGCCATCCCATTTAAAGGATGGGTCGTTCGTTTGAAATAATAATTCACCCCAACTGCTGTATATTTTTATATCAAATTCAATGATTGGACATGTTGCAACAAATTCAAATTTATCATTAATTTGGTTATTATTAGGCGAAAAGGCATTGGGAATCCATACATAACAATTGCAATCCTCGGTAATTACTTTAAAAGAAACAGAAGTATCGCCGCACTGAGTGCTTGCTTTAACGGTATAATTCCCACCCCTTGTTACAAGGTAACTTGGTCCTGATTGAGTATTATTCCATAGATAAGTTTGGTTAGGAATATTAGGTGCTGTCACAAAGAAATTTGTAGATTCACAAATCGTAGTATCAGAAATTCCCAATAACACAGGGAGTTGTCCTTGATTGATTGTTATACTGTCTTTGTATTGACATTTGTTGCTGTCGGTAATTGTTAATAAGAATTTGCCTGATTTTTGAATGTTTAAGCTTGAACTATTATTGCCATTATTCCAATTGTATGTTGCATTGTTGAATGTTTTATTAGTACTTAATATGATTGGCGTTTTACAGTAAGTTAATGAACTGCTATTTATTTTAAATTCAGGAAGATTGAATTGGTCAACAAAAATAGAATCTTCAAAAGAGCAAGTATTGTTTTTAACTTTGAGCCAATACAACCCTTTGTTCGAAACAGTAATTGTATTTGATCTTTCTCCTGTGCTCCAAATGATGGAATCATTTGTGAAAGGAGCACTCAGTTGTAAGGAGTTGAATTTGCAAAATCCAGTGTCGTTGCCAAGTGTAAATTTATTGATACTATAATTGGTAATTTGAACACTGTCAATGTTTTTACAACCATATTCGTCAGTAATATTTAGTTTGTATTGTATGGATTGGTCAGTAATTGCTATAGGGTTGGAAATTCTATTGTTATTTAATCCCAATGATGGTGTCCAAGTGTAAGAAGTTCTTCCAAATGATTCTTCACCCAATTGCAGTGTGTCAAGTCGGCAAATTGCATAGTTCTTTTGGATGTTTATATTTGGTAAAGGGAAAACAAAGAAGTTTTGAATTGAGGTATCATTTGAACACAAATCCGATAGTTCTAATTTAATGCTGGCTGTATTGCCTGTAATTTTAAAAATTGGAGGCGTTTTTCCAATGTATGTGTTAATAGATGCACCGGTTAAAGTCCATTTAAAGAACACTGAATTAGGGTCATGACTTGAAGTGTTTATAAGTAATACAGAATCGCCGTTACAGATATTCTCTTTGTTCGTTTCAAATCGTGCTATGCTTTTACAGCAATTTGTATTTACAGTTAATGTAAAGCTATCTTTAGCAATAATGCCATTTTGGTCTTTTACTATAAGGGTATATGTGGTTGTTTTCTTTGGAGAGAAGTATGGGTTTAATACTTTGTTACTATTAATGTTTGTGTTGGGAAACCATTCATATTCATAAGGTTTAATGCCGCAACTGATAATAGGTGATATTGTTTGTAAACTATCACCTCTACAAATAGTTTGACTAGTAGGGAAAGTAAGGAGTTTTACATCATTATTGATAGAAACAGTTTTTGTAATGGTATCGGCACAGGTTTTCAATCCATTACTTGAAGTGCTTATTAGCCTTACATTATAATTTCCGGATAGTTTGTACAACATGACAGGAGTAGCGTTATTGCTTATCTGAGAGTTGTTCCCAAAGTCCCAATAATAATCTCTAATATTAAAATTGTTGCTGTCAATTGAAGTGGCATAAAATTTAACACTGTCATTTATACAGGTGTTTGTGAATGCAAAATCTCCTTTAAGATTACACTTTATTCCCACAATATTTTCATTGCTTTTACATGTATAAGTTGGTTTCTGAGATACATTGTTTATTGAATTTGTAGCATTTTCAAAATAATTATAAGTTGTGCTTTGGAAACCAATATTATTTTTGGTTAATGTGATGTTTTGTACACTAAGGGTGTTATTCAATTCACGGCAAATTGATTTAAGTTTGCAATTAACCTTGCCAATCATTATTTGTTTGTTGGAACTATTGGTTGAACCAATGTAATACAAACTGTTATCGCTTAAAGATGAAATGCCATTTATTATATCTTCATTGGAAGTGCCAATGGAATTGTATAATAAAACATTCCCATTTGTGTCTAAGGTCATGATATAGCCATCAATGTTTGCTATACTAGCAGACCAACAATTGAAAATCCTATTATTTTTAACTTCAACTTTCGTTTGTGAAATTGCGACACTATTTGTGTTAGCGACATATGTTTTGGACCATACTACATCGCCATTTAGTCTAAATTTTGTTAAATTATACTCTCTGTTAGAACTATTTCTATGAACATATCCAGATGCATAAATAAAATTTTTGTAAATTGCTGCACTAAATAAGAATGAGTTTAAACTGTTGTTTGAATAGGCATTTGAAAATATAAGAGAACCTGAACTAGAGACTTTAATCAAAACTCTGTCTAATAATGAACCATTGCTTCTGTATCCAACAATGTATATATTCCCATCATTGTCCTCTGTAATACCCTCAGGTCTTTCTAAATTTGAATTACCAAAATCTCTTGTCCAAATAGTATTGCCTAAAGTATCACATTTTATTAGGATGAAATCTTCGCCACCAAAAGAGTTGCTTATTCCGGGGCCAGTGAAATATAAATATCTTTTGTCGTAAGAGGAGATTACAATATCTCGCATGTATTCTAAGCTATTCCCATTGATGAATTTTTGCCATAAAGTTGTTCCATCTTTGTTGAATTTAGAATAAAACATCATCTTATCAGAACCATTTTGATTGAAAGTTGCTCCAACGATGTAGCTATTCAAATTCTGATCAACTTTTAGAGTAAAAACATTTTCTGTTCTATTATTTCCAATAAGTTTGAACCACATAATTTGGCCTTCTTTGTTAAGCCGACAAACAAAACCGTCATCTGAAGAATTGCTTGAATTAAAGCTTGTTCCAGCCACAAAAATGATACTGTCTTGGACTACTTCAATATTAAAACCAATATGATTTCCTGTATTTCCTCCAAAAGTCGCATGAAATCTTAAGGAACTGTCACAGATATTACTTCCACCACCACCACTAGGCTGTATAACAGTAATTTTTGTAGAATCTTTAACTTGTCCTGAACAATTATTGGATATAACTGAAATGGGCTTGTATACGATACTGCTGTCTGGCTTTTTCAAAATAAAATGCGGACTGCTAAGTATGTTTTTGATGGTATCTCTTTTGTTGTTGCCTTGGTATATCAATGTCCAAGGTGCAGAGCCCGTAAAATCAACCTTTATGGTTGCAAATTCGCCTCTGTTAATGGTTTGAACTCCCGAAAATTTAGCTTCCAAATTGCCAACATTTATATAATTTGTTTTAGTAATTATGTCTGTGTCATTTCCTCTTATTACAGTTAGTTTAACATTGTATAAACCATTGCTGCTGTATCTTACAACTGGATTTTGATTGGTTGAGACATTAGGTGTGCCACCCGGAAATTCCCATAACCAACTATTTGGAGTCGGGAAGGTTAAATCTTTAAAATGAATAGTGTCGCCAGTGCAAACAAATGTTTTAGAGGTATAAAAGGCGGCATTTACGCTTTTGATACATCTTAATGCTTCTAATGCGTTGATTCTTCCTGCGCCTATATTGCCTATATAAGATTGATTGGCAGCATCTATATTATCACAAGTGCTTTTTAGGCAGCTTTCCACTTGTGTAGCAGTTAAGTTAGGGTTTCTACTGAGCATTAATGCACACAAGCCAGACACCATAGGGCAGGCCATTGAAGTGCCACTGTAGGTAGTATAGTTATTGCCAGGAACGGTGCTGTAAATAGACGAACCTGGAGCCATAACATCTATCCAATTACCATAGTTTGAAAAACTACTTTTCGCATCAGTTGAGGTCGTGGAACCAACTGCAATGACATTATTGTATCCTGCGGGATACATTTTTGAACTGGTGCTACTATTTCCAGCGGCCGCAATACACAGAATGTTGTTTTGAGCAGCAACAGCGAAAATTGATTCATAAATAGAAGAATAACTGCCTCCACCCCAACTCATACTGATTATTCTTGCCCCATTTTCTATAGCATATTCAACGCCTTGATAAGGATTAAATATTTGTGAACTTCCATTTCGGCCACACTTAATAGTCATAATTTTGGAAAAATAACTAATACTAGAAATGCCGTTATTGTTGTTTGTTCTTGCAGCCGCTATTCCTGCACAATGAGTGCCGTGTGACAAGTTGTTTGCAGATGTTACACTTGGGTTATTGTCATTGTCTGCCATATCCCACCCAAAAACATCATCAACATAACCATTGTTATCGTCATCTATTCCATTGTTTGCAATTTCATTTGGGTTTTTCCAAATTGAAGATTGAAATTCACTGTGAGCCGTATCTATTCCATCGTCAACTATTGCAATAAGAATGTTTTTTCCTCCCTTTTCGATATCCCATGCATCTCTGGCCTTAATTTTATCCAAATGCCACAAAGTAGTCGAATTAAAATCGTTGGGAGTATGGAAAAACTCATATTCAGGGACTAATTCAATCAAACTAACCATAGGGTGTTTGTTTAGAGACAATACTTGCTCATTTGAATATTTTGAAGGGAAATTAACAACAAAAACCCTGTCTAATCCCCTCGACTGAAGTGTTTTAAAAGCTTTTTTGTAATAAAATTGGTTTAAATCTCCTTTTAAAAACTCTTTTTTTAAGTCATTAAAAAACAAAGTAGAGTCTTTGTTGGTTTTTAATTGAACAAAATACTCTTTTGCATTTAAACGATTGAAGCAGAACAAAATAACAAAAGAAAGAATTAATGTGTGTTTTATGATTTGTTTTAGTATCATATAAGCAGAATAAAGGTCGAATATACTACGATTTTTTATTTATTGTAGAAAAAGACAAATAAATTCATTACCTTTGCACCTCTTTTATGACAATAACATTTCAAAACATGGGTTTAAGTCAACCCGTGTTTGATGCGATTAGTGATTTAGGCTACATCAATCCAACTCCAATTCAGCAACAAGCCATCCCGGTTTTATTAAGTGGAACTAAAGATTTTGTTGGTTTAGCCCAAACAGGTACTGGAAAAACGGCAGCATTTGGCCTACCATTACTTTCTTTAGTTGACACGTCCATCAAACAAACACAAGGGTTGGTAATTTGCCCAACCAGAGAGTTGTGCATTCAAATTGCCAACGACTTCAAAGATTACGGTAAGTATCTTGAAGATTTTAATTATGTCGCTGTTTATGGCGGCAGTAGTATCGAAACACAAATTAGACAAATCAAAAAAGGTGTTCAAATTGTAGTGGCTACTCCAGGTAGATTAATTGATTTAATCGAAAGAAAAGCACTTAAATTAGATGCCGTAACACACGTTGTGTTAGATGAAGCTGATGAAATGTTGAACATGGGATTCAAAGAAGATATTGATTTGATATTGTCTCATGCAACAAGTCGTCAAGCAGCATGGTTGTTCAGTGCTACTATGCCTAAAGCTGTAAAACGTATTGCAGAAACTTTTATGACTGACCCATTTGAGGTTAAAGTAGAATCTAATGCAACTGCCAAAAACATTCAACACGTATACTACCAGTGCCAATCTAACCAAAAATATGAGGTATTAAAACGATTAATCGATTTTAATCCTGGTATGTATGGGATCATTTTTACGCGTACCAAAGCTGAAGCGCAAGACATTACTGAAAAATTACTAAAAGAAGGGTATGAAATTGATGCCCTTCATGGTGACTTAAGTCAGCAACAACGTGACAAGGTAATGGGTAGATTCAGAGAGAAAACAATTCGTTTACTTATTGCTACAGACGTGGCAGCTCGTGGAATCGACGTTGATAATATCTCACACGTAATAAACTACGCATTGCCTGATGAACCTGAAGTTTATACACACAGAAGCGGAAGAACTGCCAGAGCTGGTAAATCTGGTGTTTGTATCAGTATAGTGCACAGTCGCGAAATGGGAAGAATTAATGATTTGGAAAGAATGATGAAGGTTCCTTTCGAAAAATTATTAATCCCTAGTGGTATCGAAGTTTGTGAAAAACAATTCATGTCTTTCATAGATAAAATTAAAGCAACAGAAGTTAATCATGGCGATTATGAACAATACATGCCATACCTTACTGAACAGTTTGCAGATATGACTAAAGATGAAATTATTCAAAAAGTAGCTGCTATGGAATTTAATAGATTCCTTAAATATTACGAAAAAGCAGGCGATTTAAATAATAATTCAAGCCGTGACAGAAGAACTGAGAGTAATTATACGCGTTTGTTCATTAGTTTGGGTGAAAAAGATGGTTTCTACAAAGCTGCATTTTTGGAGTTTTTGTTGGATACTACTGGTCATACCAAAGCTCAATTAGGGAAAATAGACTTACAAGATTCTTTCAGCTTCTTTGAGGTTGACAATGGAATAGCTCAAGATTTTATTCAAGCTTTTAATGGTAAAAAATTCAAAGGTAGAGAAATAAGAATCGAAATTTCATCTGAGAGATCAGGAGGTGGTCGTTCTGGCGGCGGTGGAGGAAGAAGATTCTCTGGCGGCGGAGGTGGCGGTCGTTCTGGTGGATACGGTGGTGGAAGCTACGGTGGGAATAGAGAAAGAAGCGGTGGCAGCGATTCTTCAAAAAGAAGAGATAGAAGAACAGATGGTCCTGCACCTGCTAGTGGAGGAATCTATGGAAAAAAACGCGATTCAAGAGAAGGCGGAGATAGAAATAGAGGACCTAAAAAAAGATACTAAAATAGTTTCTTAATATTCAAACTTAAAGCCTACTTATGTGTTTAATTCATATGAGTAGGCTTTATTCGTTAACCACAGTCCAAGATTTACCTGTAAGTATCGAGGAAATTTGGAGTTTCATATCTTCCCCAAGAAATCTTAAACTAATTACCCCTCCATCTATGGGATTTGATA
>JBILJV010000037.1:0-22051 GCA_044377005.1 Bacteroidia bacterium | reverse complement strand
GGTTTAATCATCTCATACAAAGTTAGCCCACTTTTAGGAATTAAAATGAATTGGGTGACAGAAATATCCCATGTCAAAGAATATCATTATTTTGTTGATGAACAACGTTTTGGACCATATTCATTATGGCATCACAAACATTTTATTGAACCTATTGAAGGTGGCGTAAGAATGACTGACATAGTGCATTACAAATTGCCATTCGGGTTCCTTGGTGACATCGCACATGCCCTGTTTGTTAAAAAACAATTGGCTACTATTTTTGAATTTAGGTTCAAAAAAATGATTGAATTGTATGGTGAAATGAAATAACCCTATTGTTTGACTTCAATCAATTCGCTAATGTTAGGATTAATCCTAGAAACTTTTGCCCTCAATTGATTTTTGTTTGAATAGTTAATAGCACCGTCAAAACTTGTTTTTCTCAATATTTTTTTATCGTTAAAATGATAAATATAATTGATTTCTTCCCTTTCTATCACCACAGATTCTACAGGTAATTCAATAGAGAAGTAATTTAAATGGATAGTTTTTGTTACTGAAACTATTACAAAAAATACGAGAGGTGTAATCATAAATAGCTTTAAAAATACTGAACTAGAGTGATTGTCAGTCTTCAGTTCGCCTAAACAAGCCATTTGATATTGTCTTTTTTTGTAGTGTATGTTTGCTATCATATAACAACTTAATCCAAAAATAAGATAAGCAATAATGATATATAAATTATCCATACTTAGGTAGTTGACATACCAATTGTGGTAAGCAAGAAAAAAACTAGAAATGAAAATTAAAATTGACAAGAATATTCTTTTTTTATGAGATAATTCATTGTCCCATTTTTGATAGTTGATAATAATCTCCTTAATCTTAGCCGCTTTGTTTTGTTTTATTTTTTCAATTAAATAAGCACCATCCTTATGAGTTGATTGTTTTTGGGAATAATATTGATATAAAACTGTATCATATTCCTTTTTATCACTTGGTTTTGATAATAAATGATACCCTTGTGTTATTATTTTAAAGTATTCTTCAGCATTTTTATCATTAGGGAATTTATCGGGGTGGTATTTTTTTGCAAGTTCTTTGTATTTTTTACGGATAACTTTTATATCACAGTACCAATCTAGTTCCATAAGTTGATAAAAGTTATGCTGAACACTCATCTTAATTTAAATTTAACTTGCCGATTGAAAATAAACTCCTATTTTTGCATTTTATTGTCTTAAAAAAATGGAAAATAACTCTCTTCAAAACGATAGATTGCCTTTTGGTAATACCAAGCTGTTTACTGGAATCATTTCAATTGTATTGTCACCGCTATTAGTAGGTTTTGTCT
Organism: Bacteroidia bacterium; assembly: GCA_044377005.1. Taxonomy (GTDB): domain Bacteria; phylum Bacteroidota; class Bacteroidia; order NS11-12g; family UBA955; genus JABMMZ01. The sequence goes on along the minus strand of JBILJV010000037.1, from coordinate 20,715 downwards.
TTGGTGTCATCTCTGTTTATTTGGTAGACAAAGATAAACAAATGCTTAAACAGTTTCCAAATAATTATAACCAAGACGCAGTCAAAAATCACAAAAATGGTGTTGTTATTTCATGGGCAGGTTTTATTATATCTGTTGTTGTAGCTACTTTAATACTCTATTTCTTTGGTAAATACGGTACTTTAAGCCCTGAGAAAATACAATTACTAAAACAGTAATCGTTTCTACAATTCTTTGGTATATTTTTCGTTGTATCATTAACAATGATGCAAAAATCTATCTTATTCGTCATTTTTTTTGCTTGCCTTAATCTCTTTGCGCAGCTAAAGCCTAATAAATTATATTATGATTTTGGTTCTATCGGTCAGTTTAATAACGATACTGCCTTTTTTGAAGTTACCAATACCGATAATAAGGTTTCTTATCTTCTCCCGACTCACCATTCTGAGGATTATTTAATTTTAGTTTCTAGAAAATCCATTGCTCTCGGAGAGACAATGAAAATTGGAATTGTTTATTACACTGAAAAAAAAGGAAAATTTAAAGAAATAATTCCTCTTTATTTTAGTAATTCAAGTACTCCACTATTGTTTGAATTAACAGGGAATATTCTCTCATTTCATCCCAATGCTATCGTAAAATGTCCTTCAATGGAAGGAGTAGTCCCTTTAAAAACGCCTAATGTGCCTTTAATTATTGTCGTTAAAGACAGTTTGAATAATAAAGAAATCAGTGAAGCCGATATTTTGATAAATGAAATACCGCTCTTATGTCAGTATAATTCGAAAATTAAGGCATTTAATTGTAAAGCCAGTTACGGAAAACTTACTTTATATGTTGAAAGTAAAGGTTTTTTCCCTAAGGAACTTTTATTTGATTATTCTCTAACTAATAATACTGTAGTTGTATATTTAAATCCCATTCCCGAAGAATTGCCTGTTATTAACGATACAATTGTTGATTTACATAATACGGTTTTAGATACTATTGTTAATCTGGATAAAAATGTATCAAGGAATGAAACTAAAGGAGATGGTCTAAATATTGAACAATACAAGCCTAATCACCTTATTTTCTTAATTGATATAAGTGGAAGTATGAAAGATAGTAATAAACTCAATTATTTGAAGTTGTCAATTAATAAATTGTTAGCACAGTTAAGGCCAACTGATTATGTCAGTTTGGTTACATATGCAGGTCGTTCTAAAGTGGTTTTTGAGTTTATTAATGGAACTAAAAAGGATTTGCTTATAAGTACTATAGATACCTTAAGTGCAAAAGGTGGAAGTTATGGCACTGATGGTTTGTTAACTTCTTATGAATTGAGTCGCAAGTATTTTATAAACGGAGCTAATAATCAAATTTTAATAGCAACAGACGGGATGTTTAATGGAGGTAATTTAAGCAATCAAGATTTGGTGAAAATGGCAAGAAGGAACTATCAAAAAGAGGGCATTAAATTGTCGGCTATAGGTTTTGGGAAAGATGAGAAGTCTTTATATTTTCTTCAGCAATTGGCACTGAATGGGAAAGGGAATTTTATCACAATAAAAAATACCAATACAGACTTAGATAATTTATTAGAAGAGGTAAAAAAACAATCACTAATTGAATAGTGTATTTTAAATTTGTCACTTGTTGACAATAAATAATCCAAAAAATCATTACATTAACATTTAATATTTTACTTTGTAGAATGATGAAAATAGTAACTTCTTTTGTAATTGTAATGTTTTTTAGTATCAACGGATATTCTAAAACTCAAGACTCAATTGGCAATAAAATGGTAAATGGCAGTCGCTATGTCATGCACAAAATTACCAAAGGGGAAGGTGTATACAGTATCAGTAAAAAATATGGCGTTCCATCAAATGCTATATTTGAAGCCAATCCTGGCTCAGAAAAAGGAATTAAAATTGATCAAGTATTGTTGATACCAAGAGGAAAAGGAATGGCAGTAAATACTCAAGATGCTCCTAAACCAAATACAGTCATTGAAACAGCCAGAACCCACAAAGTGGTAAAAGGTAATACACTTTCTTCTATCGCTAAACAGTATAGCTTAACTTTACAAGAAATTAAGCAAATAAATAATTTATCTTCCGATAATATTCAACTGGGACAATTATTAAAGGTTAGCAAATCAAATGTTGTAACACCCGAAGTGATAGCAGATAAAGCTAATCCTGATGGTAACAAGAAGCCAAAAGCACTAGTGCCTGAAGATAATGAAGTTGAAGTAGCAATAGTGCCAAAAGCAGAAGTTGAACAAACATTGAATTCGGAGGCTATACAAAATAAATATACAACAACAGACGGTGATGAAGTAACCGAAAATGGTAAAGCTGTAATTTCTTCGGAAGGGGAACTTTACCAAGAAAGAAGCTTTATTTTACATCCTTCTGCAAAGGTAGGAACGATTGTAATGATTACAAATCCAACTAACAATAATGCAGTTTTCGCTCGTGTTATAGGTAATTGTGCGCCAATAGATGGTGCGGTTTTAAAAATGAGCAAAACGGTAGCAATGAAACTTGGCGTTAGTAATGATTTGAACGTCAAAGTAAGCTATGCTAAATAATTGATATAAATCTACCTTTGGGTCAGTTTAATAAATCTTTTTTTCTATTTGTTTTTTGGTCCTTATTTTGCTTTGGACTTACACTCTCTAAATCCCTAATAAGCATAGGATTTATTGGTGTAGTTATTCTAGGAATTCTTAATTTCAAAAAATACCATCTTAACAATTCTGAAAAGAAAATATGTATGGTGCTTGTGATTTCATTTATGCTAACAGCACTCTCTATAATTTACACAAATAATGTGAACACTTCGTTTGATAAGATTATTTTAAAACTCCCTCTTTTTCTGATTCCTTTTGTTGTATTTTCATTTAAAAATATGACTGAAAATCTTAAGCAGAAAATGATTGTAGTATTTAATTATGCGATGTTTTTACCAGCTGTAGTTAGCGTTTATAATTACCTTATTAATAAAACATTGTTTGATGATCTTATACTTCAGTCTAAACCATTGCCTGTGGAATTTGGATATGGATTATACCATATTCAGTTTTCGGTTTTATTAGCGGCAGCTATTATATTAGGGGTTATTGTATTGTTGCAAAATACTATACGAAATAATCAAAATACCTTTTGGTTTTTATTGGTTTTAGTAGTTTTTAACGTTGTTTCGTTACATATTTTAAGTGCTCGTACCGGTTTGCTAAGTTTGTATGCAGCAGCTTTTGTTATTATTTATTATTATTTTAAGAAAATTGAAATTAAAAAGAAGGTAACAATCAGCGCTTTGTTGATTTTACTTCCTTTGTTATTTATATTTTTTAGTACATCTTTAAAAAATCGAATTTTTAATACTTACGAAGATTTAAAAGTAACAATGACTGGTAAAGATGCAAATGATTATTCGATGGCAATGAGAGTGGCAGCTTGGCATAATGCATTCGATGTAATAAAAGAAAATCCTTTTTTAGGAGTAGGAGTAGGGAATGTTGAAACAATATTAAAGGAGAATTTTGAAGTGTTTAATCCTCAAATAACACCACAAAACAGAAAAAATCCACACAATCAGTTTATTGAAACAGCCGTTGAAAGTGGTGTTTTAAACGGCGTCTTACTTTTGGTATTTTTCGGATTAATGTTATTCTTAAAATTTGATAAACAAACAAAATTATCTCTAAGTGCTATAGGTCTATTGTTTTTTACAGCTTGTTTTTTCGAAAGTTTGTTGGAACGTCAGTCAACAGTTGTTGGAATCGTAATAATAATTGGCTTTATTCTTGGGGGAAATGCTAAAACTGACAAAGAAAATAAACCTTTACTTAAGCTCTAGTTTTTTTCTAATTTTCCCTGATTTTTCAATTAAAAACCAAATACCATTGGTTTTGCCTTTGCCTATAAAGCACTGACTGGTTTCTCTTAATTCTATGTTTTTGAACAATTGCCATTTAAGTTCTGCTAATTCTAAATCATCAAATTCCAATAGCCTTACTCTTTCACCTAAGGTATTTATTGCAATAGTTTGATAATAACCTTTAAGTTTTGGATCGCCTTTGTATAGGGTTGCAATTCCATTCTTAAAAGTACTTGCTTTGTTGTATGACTGATCACAAACTTTTAAATCTGTTTTTATTCGGATTTGGCCAAGTGTATCTATGTATACTATCATACTATCGAACCCTACAGCACACAGACCTTCTGAGAATTCCGGTTCAAATGCACATGGAATCTCAAAGTTTTTTGCTATTTTTACGTTGAAATTACTATCTACAAAGACATATTTATTGCAAAAAACTGTGTCATCCAAATTCATGTTCTCTATTTGATATGAACCACATTGGTATTGAATTAAAAATAAGTTCTTACCATTGTTTTTTCCTCTGATTATTTCAGCCTCACGTTCGGGTATAAAGTATTTTAGTTTAGGCGATTTTTTAGGAATAAAACTAAAGTCAAGTTTAGGAGTGTTTGTCTCTGATGTGATAATATCTGGTTTTATCTCAATGGGTTCAACTGTTTTTTTGGGGTTTGTGACAATGAGTATTGGTTTCGGTTTGACTTTAATTGCAATTTGAGATTTGATGGGGTTTCCAAGTGTGTCAATGTAAATAGCAGTAAAATATTTTTTGAGAGTGTTACTTCCTTTAATTATTCTTGCTTTGTTATTTTTGAAAGGGTAAGCTTTGTTTTTGTTGTTTGAACAAGCTGCTAAGCCAGTTTTAATCTTGATATTTCCAAGTGTATCTATATAAACTAGTTCGTTTTGAACACTAACCGCACATAAATTGTCTTGAAAATATGGGTTAAACCAACAAGGTAATTCAAAAAAAGGTCTAATTTTAAGGTTCATTGCACTGTCCACAAAAACAAATTTTCCGCATAATTTTAGCGTATCCGTTTTTTTGTAAAGATGCTCATAAAAAGGGTCACAATAAAAAGGGATTAAGAGTCTATTGTTGTTGATTTTATATGTTTTTTTATAATAAACAACCAAAGAACTATCCAAATGTAGCTTTATCTGTCCCTTAAGGTTGAAACTGATTAAAGCAATAATAGTAAAAAGTAATTGACGGGACTTCAATTGATAAATTTATATTTTAAAGTTTCATCAGGAATCCAGCATTTTGTTTTTTTGCCAAACCAACGGTAACGATTTTTAGAAATAAAATCATAAATGGCATTTCGAATAAATGGAGGAATAATGATGAAGAAATAAAGTAGATTAAGTGGGAATTTTAAATAGCGAACTATTCTTAATACAGCAGTACTTTTGGCGTATATATTTTTGTTGGTAAGCAAAATAATAGTTCGTGAATTTGAGATTTCTGTTATGTTTTTTTTGGCTAATGTTTTTTGAGCAAACTCACTTTGTAATGAACAAAATTTAAATTGATTTTTGTGGTCATTTTTGATAATAAATTGAACACTTTCAGAACAAAGATTGCAAACACCATCAAAAAAAACAATGTGATTCATCTCTTTAAAAAATGGGTTCTCCTTCTTTAATTTTTACACCAATACTTTCTACCCCTTTAATAATACTATCTCTCATGTTTTGTTCTATAGCAATAAAATATTGTCCTGGGCCTCCTTCTAATTTTTTGTTTACAAACAATGGTAATTCATAGTTAATTGAATTGCCAGACGTTTTACCTAAAGGCTTTCCGTCTACATCAGCTAAAGTTAAATTAACCCTTTGAGTTGTTATCTTACCTTGTGCATCTTTTATATGGGCTAGTAAATATAGATTTTCAAATGGGTAAGATTTTTGAATTCTTAGTTTTAAATAAAATTGATGATACAATTGGGGCTGCTTAACTTCGAATCCGAAATCAGGAATTTGATTATAAGACCATTGGAATTTGGGTATTTCCTTCATCTCATCAGCAATTTTTCCTTTTTCGCTACAAGCATTAAAAAGTAAAACAAGGGTTAAACAATAAAAGAGTTTAATCATTCTGCAAATTTAAGCGTAATATGAAACATTATTTTAAATAAAACCATCAATATTTTTAAAAATTACTCAAAAAACCATTAAGTTTGTTGAATTCTTCGTGTAATGTTAAATCTTGTCTTTGAAAATATCGATTTTTTAATCGATTTGGTTTTAGCCTTCATCACCATGAGCTTAGGTTTAAACCTAAGAAGAAAAGATTTTCAAAAACTTTTTTATAGTCCCAAATCCCTAACCATAGGTTTGCTGGCTCAGATGCTTTTTTTGCCTTTGGTAGCATTCATATTAATGGTTTTTTCGGATTTTTCATCAGAAACTAAAGTCGGATTTTTAATAATTGCTTTATGTCCGGGAGGAGTTACTTCAAATTTAGTGAGCTTTTTATTGAAAGGGAATATTGCACTAAGCATTTCTCTCACTGTCATTAATGGATTGCTTTGTATGTTTACTATACCTTTACTTACCAACTGGTCATTGACTTATTTTATAGGTAACGAAGCCGATATTAGTTTGCCTGTTTTAAGCACCATCCAACATATTGCACTAGTTACTGTGCTGCCGGCCACAATCGGTGTTTTTATCAGAGGAAGATTGCCGGAATTAGCGGTGAGAATTATACCAATTTTAAAATATTTATTACCAGCTTTGTTATTTGTTATTTTTACTGTTAAAATATTTGCTCCTGCAGATAAAGGAGGAATTTTATTATCAAAACAGGAAATAATCGACCAAGGTTATTGGGTTTTATTACTCAATTTTTTAAGTATGATTCTGGGTTATATTCTGGGAATGTTATTTAAAATAGATTTTAAAAATAAAATTACAATCATCGTTGAGGTGGGACTACAAAACACTGCTTTAGCATTATTAATTGCGGGTAACATTTTGAAAAATACAGAGATGCAAAAGCCGGCTATGGTTTATGCAATTTTTACCTTTGTTTCTACATTTATTTTTGGTTGGTTAATTAAATCTATAGCTTTAAAATTTATCGAAAAAAAATGAAATTTGGAGCTTTAGTAGTTTTTCTAATTGCTGGAAAAATCTCCATTTATAGTCAACAAATTCCCCCAATAGGTAGTGCTCAAAAACTAGAAGTTTGTAATTGGAACATCGAATGGTTTGGTGTAAAATCAATTAGTTTGGGGCCTAAAAACAAAGAATTACAAAAAAATAACATTGCCAATGTCGTTAATCAAACCCAAATAGATGTTTTTGCCTTACAAGAAGTAGCAGGTTTGGAGATGTTTGATTCGCTATTGTTAATGTTGCCTAATTACACGGGTATTTCAGCACCATATAGTACAGAATTAAAAACGGCTTTTTTGTATAATAAGAATATATTTAAAATGGCTTATTCTAAGGTTTTGGCCGTTGGCTCAGACAGCTTTTCAACCGGAAGATATCCTTTTGAAATTGCCTTAATTCCATTGAATTCAGTATCAATTGATACTTTATTTTTGATAAATATTCATTTAAAATCAAATACAGGAAATGATACAGAAAAGCAACAAGCATATTTAAGTCGCAAAAAATCAATAGATTGGCTAAAATATTATTTAAGTATTCAAAGTGCAGAAAAAAAAATAATGGTAGTGGGTGATTGGAACGATGACTTCGATCAATCAATTTATAATCAATGGCCTACACCTTTAGCAAAATTAGAAAATCAGTCTAATTCCAAATTTGTTTTTTTAACCAAAATACTTACCCAAAACAATATTCCATCAACAACAGGATATACAGATTTTATTGATCATCAATTGGCCTCACAAGCATTGTTGAGCAATTGTTCTATTGATCAAACATCCACTTTAGATTTGCATAAAATGATATCGGATTATGCAAACACAACCTCAGATCATTATCCTGTTTATTCGGTTTTTAATTCATTTTTAACAGGAATTAATTCAAATTCAAGACAATTAAATATCATAGTATCCCCCAATCCTGCTTCTAATTGGATTCAAATTAACGGAGTCGATGATGTTTCAATTCGTATTTTTGATTGGTCGGGAAAAGAAATAAATTTTGATATTTGTGACGAATTTAATAAGTTTCGCTTTGCACTTTCCGATGGATTGTATTGGGTAAAAGTAAAAAGTAATGATAAGAGTAGTATTCATAAAATAGTGGTTCTAAATTGATGGATAAAAAAGTAAAAAATTACACTATTCAGCAAGCTATTCCCAAAATAGAACACTATTGTTCTTATCAGGAAAGAAGTCATCAAGAAGTAAAAAGTAAGCTCTTTGATTTTGGACTCAATACGGATGAAGTTAATGAGGTTTTAGTTCGATTAGTAAAAGCAAATTTTTTAAATGAAGAAAGATTCGCAATTGCCTTTGTAACAGGTAAGTTCAGACAAAAAAAATGGGGATTAAAAAAAATTATTTTTGAATTAAAATCTAAACAGGTAAGTGAATTTTGTATAAAAAAAGCACTTGCATTTATTGAAGACGATGACTATGATAATACCCTTGAGCAATTGGCAGTTAAATATTTTAATAAATTAAAATCAAGTGAAAATATCTTTGTAAGGCAACAAAAAGTAATTAAATATCTGATGTCAAAAGGGTATGAGTATGAAAAAAGTAAAATAGTTGTAAAAAAATTTTTAAATGAACAAAGTTGACGTAATATTGTATTAAAAATTATGAGTTTTCATTTGACAGAAACAGATATTTGGTCACTTTTGGAACAGGTCAAAGATCCAGAAATTCCAGTTTTATCAATCGTTGATTTGGGTGTTTTGAGAGAGGTAAAATATAAAGATGATAAATTTGAAATATCAATCACACCTACATATACCGGTTGTCCTGCGATGAACGTAATTGAGGAGGAGATTGTTGCATTATTAGAACGTAATAATGTCCCTTGTATGGTTCATTTGATTCTTTCGCCTGCATGGTCTACTGATTGGATGACTGAATCGGGAAAGCAAAAGCTCAAATCATACGGGATTGCACCACCACAAGAAGAGGGAATGTCATTGAATGACTTGTTTGGAAGTCCAAATCAAATACAATGTCCACTTTGCAACAGCACAAATACTGAATTAATTAGTCAGTTTGGAAGTACCGCATGTAAATCATTATATAAATGTCTAGATTGTAAAGAGCCTTTTGATTACTTTAAATGTCATAGATAATAGACTATTTAACAATTTAAGTCATTGTATTATAGTTGGTTATTTTCATGCTTATTCAGAGTTTTCATAGGAGATAGATGTTGATGTGGATGTAAAAATGATATACAGTAATGTAAGACTTGTATATTTTTATTTGCAATAATTCACATATAGGCTTACCTTTGCACTTTTAGCAATAAAATTGCTCAAATATAAATATTTTTAATGGCAGAAATCAGATTAGGTAAGGCAGCAACAGAGTTTAATGTAAGTAAGGAGGCAATTATTGAAAGCCTTCAGAAGAAAGGTTTTGAGGTAGAAAATAAACCAACATCAAAGCTCACAGAAGAGATGTATGCCTACATTTCAGGATTATTTTCTTCTGACAAAGAAGCCAAACAAGAATCAAAAATTAAGTCATTAAAATCCTTAAAAAAGAAAGAAGAGATAGTTAAGGCTGATGAATCAACTTTGAAAAAGAAAGTTGAGAGTGAAATTGAAGAAGAACCTGAACCTGAAAAAGAAGTTTTTATTAAAAATATATCCAACGAACATTTTGTGGAGTCTGAAGAAGTTCAAGCCCCAGTTGATATCGTAATAGAAACACAAGTTGTGGTTCCAGATCCAGTTATAGAAATAGATCCCATTGTCGAAAAACACGAAGAGCCAATTTTAGAAACTCCTTCAACTGGAATTAAATTATTGGGAAAAATTGACCTAAATGCTAAGTCTAAAAAGAAAATTAAAGAGGTTGAAGAGATTAAAATCGAAGCGGTAGAACCCGTTAAGGAAGTAATAGTAGAACCTGTTATAGTTGCTCCTGTTGTTGAACCTATATCTATTGAAACCCTTCCTGAAGAGGAAAGAGAATTAGTAAAAGCTAAATTAGAGAAATTAGATGGCTTGACAATAAAAGGTAAAATTGATATAAGACCAGAGCCTGAGATAAAGTCTAAATTTCAACCTTCAGATAGATTGAAAGGTGAAAAACGAAAACGCAAAACGGTTGCTCAAAAGGTAAATATTCAACAAGAAATAAAAGTTAATAAAACAACTCATTTCAAAAAAGAAGAACCTAAGAAAGAAATTTCTCAAAAGGAAGTTCAAGACAAATTAAAGAAAACACTAAACAAAATTGATAATACTGGTAGAGGTAAAACATCTAAATCTAAGTTTAAAAAACAAAAAAGAGATGACCACTATCAAGCCAGATCACATGAAAGAGAACGCCAAGAGCAAGAGGATAAAATTCTTAAAGTAACAGAATTTTTAACTGCAAATGATTTAGCAAAAATGATGGACGTGTCTGTAACTCAAGTAATCTCAACTTGTTTTTCATTAGGAATCATGGTATCCATCAATCAACGTTTGGATGCAGAAACAATTACCCTAGTAGCAGATGAATTTGGATATGAAGTTAGTTTCGTTGATGCTGAAGAAACAATTCAGTTTGAAGAAGAGCATGATGATCCAAATAATTTAGTGTCACGACCACCAATTGTAACTGTAATGGGACACGTGGATCATGGTAAAACATCATTATTGGATTACGTAAGAAAAACAAATGTAATTGCAGGTGAAGCAGGTGGTATTACCCAACACATTGGGGCTTATGAGGTTCAATTACCAGCAGGTCAAAAAATTACTTTCTTGGATACTCCTGGTCACGAAGCCTTTACTGCAATGCGTGCAAGGGGTGCTAAAGTAACTGACATAGCAATTATTGTTATTGCAGCAGACGATAGCATAATGCCACAAACAAGGGAAGCAATAAGTCACGCTCAAGCAGCCGGTGTGCCAATGATTTTTGCAATTAATAAAATTGATAAAGATGGTGCTAATCCAGAAAAAATAAGAGAAGCATTGTCTGGTATGAATATTTTAGTAGAAGAGTGGGGTGGTAAATACCAAAGCCAAGAGATTTCTGCTAAAAAAGGTTTAAACATGGATAAGCTATTAGAAAAAGTTTTATTAGAAGCTGAATTACTTGATTTGAAAGCAGATCCTAAACGAAATGCAAAAGGAACCGTAATTGAAGCGAAATTAGACAAAGGTCGAGGGATAGTTGCAAGTGTTTTAATACAAACAGGAACATTAAGGGTAGGTGACCATTTGGTTGCTGGTTCTAAATATGCCAAAGTGAAAGCTTTGTTTAATGAAAGAAATCAAAAAGTAGATTTTGCTGGTCCATCAACACCTGTAAGTATGCTTGGCTTCTCTGATTCTCCTATGGCTGGTGATCCATTGCTAGTTCTGAAAACAGAAGACGAAGCAAAAGAAATTGCAAATAAAAGAGAACAATTACATCGCGAACAAGGAATTAGAACAACCAAACATATTACTTTAGATGAAATTGGTCGTCGTTTGGCAATAGGGAACTTTAAGGAGTTAAATTTAATTATCAAAGGTGACGTTAATGGATCTGTTGAAGCATTAAGTGATTCATTGTTGAATTTATCAACTGAAGAAGTAATGGTGAAAATCATCCATAAAGGGGTCGGACAAATTACAGAAAGTGACGTGTTATTAGCATCTGCATCTGATGCCATTATTATAGGATTCCAAGTTAGACCATCTTCTGGAGCTAAACGTATTGCTGATACTGAACAAATTGATATAAGACATTATTCTGTTATATACCAAGCTATTGATGAAATAAAATCAGCTATCGAAGGAATGTTAAGCCCTGAGGTTAAAGAAACAATCATTGGTAATGTAGAAATTCGTGAAGTATTCAAAATTACTAAAGTTGGAACAGTTGCAGGGTGTATGGTTACTGAAGGTAAAGTGAATAGAAATTCTAAACTAAGAGTAATTAGAGATGGTGTTGTTGTTCATCAAGGTTCTTTAGAGTCCTTAAAACGATTCAAGGACGATGTGAAAGATGTAGTGAGAGGTTTTGAATGTGGATTGCAAATTAGAAATTATCAAGATATTCAAGTTGGAGATAATTTAGAAATATTTGAAGAAACAACAATAGCTAGAAAACTTAAATAGTTTTAACTAAGATTCAAGTTTGTTTTAAATATTTTTACTGCAATTGCTATCAAGATTACACCAAAAAATTTTCTTATAACTAATAATCCCCCTTTCCCAAGTATTCTCTCTATCAACTTAGTTGATTTTAATACAATATAGATTATTATTAAATTAATTAATATACCTAAAAATATATTAATTGATTCAAATTGAGATTTTAATGACATTATTGTTGTTAATGTTCCACTTCCGGCTATGATAGGAAATGCAATAGGTACAATACTTCCTGATTTTGCATCAGGATCAGTTTTAAAAAAATCTCTTCCTAAAACCATTTCCATTCCAATAATAAAAATTACAACTGAACCCGCTAAAGCAAAAGAAGCTAAATCAATGCCTAATAAACCTAAAAATTTTTCGCCTATAAAAAAGAAAGCAACCATTAATAATCCTGCTACAAGTGTTGCAATCTCCGATTGGATATGACCGATTTTCTCTCTTAGATTGATAATAACAGGGACAGATCCAATAATGTCGATTACGGCAAATAAAGTAAAAGTAACAGTAATTATCTCATTTATATTAATAGACATAATCAACAGCTTTTTTTAAATAATTATTTATAGGTTGTGCGGTTTTAAAAATATAAATTAAATATTCAACTATATCTTTGTCTATCAAAGTGAGAGTTTCTATTTGGTGGTGAATGTAAAACTGTTTGTTGAAAAGCAATGGGTGTGAGTTGTTTATTTCACTAGGCAGTCTTTTAGTTGTTTCTCCTTTTATACTTCCAAAAATTGTTTTGAATTTAGGGTTAGCTAATATCTTGTCTAATTCAGAATGGTTGTTGCTTATATAATTTCTAATTGAATTTAAACTTGTTTTACTCGGTTGGTAAATGCCTGAGTATATATTAATGTGTTCAGCACCAATCTCAAAATAGAATCCTGGATTTTCAAAATCCTTTTTGCCGTATTTAGAAATAGCGGCAGATAAATGTAGTTTGTATGGTGTTTTGTCTTTACTAAATCTAATGTCTCTATTAATTCTAAAAACACAATCTTTGGTCTCTATTTGACCTAAATCTTCGATTTTTCGAATTTGAGAAATAAGCTCACTAACAAGAGCTTCAAAAGGTTTTTTAACTTCATCATAATACCTTTCCCAGTTTAAATCAAACCAATCCTTATGATTGTTTTTCGCAAGTTCTATAAAGAACTTGCGAAAAACTTCATTTATAAATAAAGGCATTAGTGTTTAATCAATATTTGCTTTGTAAATGAACCTAAATCGGTTTTAATTTTTATAATGTAAATGCCATTTTCTAATTCAAGTGAATTAGAATGGTATTCTTTAGATGCTACCTTTGGTTCTACAAATATTTGTTTTCCTGTAATATCTAAAACTTCAATGCTATGAATAGTTTCTGGACTTTCAATATTAAATTGTTTAGAACTTGGGTTTGGATATAGTTTAGTATTTGAACTCAACTCATTTAAGGCGATACTTGTAGATTCATCGTCAACAATTGTTACGGTATGAACACTATCCGCACCAACTAATGTACCCCATTGATTGCCTCGGATAACAAGGAATATAGTTTCAGGTGATTCAACAATTGCATCATCTATTAATTTGATTTTAATGTTAACGCTTGGTTTGCTTGGAGTAAGTATAAATAATCGATTTTGATTAGATTGGTAATCGGTGTTTCTATTGGCTGTTCCTCCTTTAATTTCCAAACTAATTTGTTGGTTGTTTACTAAGTTAGCGCATTGTAATGTAAATCCTTCGGAACTATCTCTGTTCTCTATTGCTAAAGAAGCTGAAGAGGTAAAACTAAAAATAGGAGCATTTAATTGTTGAAAGTCAGTAAACCGTCTTGGTTTAATTGAATAGCTTGAATTAAAAGGGCTTGTTATATCATTTTGGAATCCAATTCCACTAAGATTGAAAAAGCCAGCAGGTGCGATTCTTCCATCAATATCGGTTTCACTATCAATAATCAAGTCAAATGAATCTGATTGAGTAAGAACTTTTAATGTAACTTGTGAATTATTGGCAAGCGGTGCAGTAGGCCACAATGAAGGATTGGATAATTTAACCAAATTATATTTAACAAATCTTGATTCGGTAGTTTCATTTAAGGTTGAAATAACTGATGGATTTCTCAATGTTCTAGAAGAAGCCAATTTAATGATAGTATCTAAATTAGTTATTCTGGCCATCCCATTTACTTGAGAAATTCTGCCTATCACTAATATACTATCTCCTTCTGAAACATTGTAGTTTTTTGAACTTGAATTTACAACCTGAATTCCGCCAGTTGGGTCAATTAAAGTAAACTCAACACCATTTGTATTCATGTTATTTCCATATACAACGCCTTTTAGTCCACATAAAGTTCCTATACTATCAACTACATTGTTTGGGGATTTAATGCTAGTAACTCTAGATATATTATATGTTGCAATGTCATCATCATTGATAAGCAATTGTAATGTGTCTGGTTTCCCAATTCTTGCATTGAAACTAGGACGAATAACAAATAAAGCAGTTTCTGTAAATTCTTTATTATTGTCGTTCAGAATCGTAATATTAACAGAGGTGTCTAGGTCGTTTACTCCAGAAGTAATAATTTGGGTTGAAAAGGTGAAATCACTGCCATCAATAGCAGAGGATGTAAGTGAATAATGTGAAACGATAAAATCACTTGGGTTTTTATTTCTGCCTGTTTTTTTGATTTTAACATTTACTATACTTGCTTTTTCTTGAATAGTGATTTTAGAAAACTCGAAATTAAAAGTTGGGGGGGTGTCATCATCTCTTATTACAATAGTAAATAAAGAATCTTTTCCAATACTACCTGGATTGCTTGGATTTCTAAGGACAAGAACGATAGTATCATTGAATCTCTCAGGCGTTAAATCATTTATAATATTGATATTAAAGGTTAAGCTATCAGAAACTTTACCCCCATTAAATTGAATCGTAGTATCTCTGTTGATATTACCAATCCTAAATTCGCTAGGAATAAATGTGCTATCTGCTTTAGATTTTACAACTACTCTAACAGTTGTTGGATTTACACTGCCAAAGTCAACTTTTAATTTAACACTCAATAAGCCATTGTCTTCATTTACAACATTAGCAGACTTAGCAAAACGATAGGAAGGGATATCATTGTCAATGATGTTCATTTGTATAGAGTTTGCTAAATTGTTAATAATTGCATTTGTAGAATTAATAAGTCTGAAATTTGCATTTTCAGTGCCTTCTGATAATGAGTCATTTTTTATTTGTATACGTAATGTATCAATAACAGTTCCATATGGTCGAACAACAAGCGGATTGCCATTTAAATTTTTAAAATCAACATTTTGTGTGGCTGAACCTACAAAATAATTTGCAAATACTTTACTCGAATCATGATTGCCGAATCTCCTTCTTACCAAAAGTTTGGCAACACCAATGCCTTCACTTACATTGACCGCTGAAGAAATAAATTCAATTTCAGGGCTTCTCAAAGGAGCATTGTCGTTTTTAATTGAAATAGGTTTGAACCCTTTTCTAGGGTTAATGGTTGAATCATTACCCCAAATTCCATCTGACTCAATATTGGCATAAATTAAACCGTTATTAAAGGTTTTACTTTCTATTCTTCTAACACCATTACTTAATGTGTTTGGGATAATTGATCCCCAATTTCCATTTTTGCCATTTACTAAATTTGTGTAATGACTTTGAGTATTTGAATTATTAAAACCTTCGTTTTCGGTATATGTAATTGTAAGAGGTCTACTTGAAACACCGCTAGTGTTATCGTACATTAAAACAAAATTTTTCTGAGCTACAGATGAGCTACCCCAAATAGCACTTCCGTTGTTTGCGCCTGAATTTGGCGAAAAACCAAGAACTTTAATAGAGTCAGAAATGCAAAGTTTAATGATATCTGTAGTACCAATTTCTTGAAGAACAAAGATTGGGTATATGTATTTACCAGGTGTAAATCTGCTATTACTGTTGTAAAAAGCGCCAAACCAGGATTCGTAAAATGGCCCAAAAGTTAAACTTAGGGTATCATGTTTTCCAATGGAGTCTAAATCAGGTGCATCAGTGCTAGTCCAATTGCCATTCTTAAAGAAAATAGGATTACCTACTCCTGTACTATTGGTATTGCCTGTGTCAGATAAAGAAATAAATCTAACGAAATATTTGTAAGAAGATCCGGGGTTTAAACCAGATAGCGAAGCTCTAAATAAAACAGGTAAACGGCTTGAATCTGCAGAAGATGATCCTGTAGAACCACAATATTGAGGAAGTTTATCTACAATAAATTGTTGTGAAAATTGTGGCTTTTGTCCAAATAAAAAAGTGGTAAAAGAACACAATAATAGGAGAGTTATTTGTTTTTTCATATAAAAATAGAATTGCGAATATACAAATTATTTAATGAGTTGAAATACATAAACTCAAAAAACTTATTTTGGTGCCTTCTTGTGTTAATATCAAATTTCCACAAGTTTCTAAAGTTGCACCTGTTGTTATTACATCATCAACTATTAAAACATGTAAATTTTTAATATCAAAATTGGGATTTAAAATAAATTTAGTTTCTACATTAAGCCAGCGATTGAAGCGGCTTTTTTTTGTTTGTGATTCAGAATTTGTTTTTTTGAATATTAAACTACCATTAAAAGGAATATTCAAAGATTCTGATATACCAATTGCTATGGACTCACTTTGATTGTAGCCCCTTAATTTCATTTTTTTTTTGTGTAAAGGGACACAAGTAACTATGTCGGGTCTATTGTTTTTAATTTGTTCGAAAATGATAGAGCCAAATTCTTTTCCTAAATATTCACCTAACTCTGTGTTTTTCTTATACTTAATTTGATGAATTAAGTATTGAGCAATCCCTTTTTTTCTAAAGTATAAATAACTATTTGCAAATTCAATGGGGATTCTTCCCTTGAAAATATTGAAAGTATGGTTATTCTCATTAATAAAGTTTGTTTTAGGGAGTAATAATTGACATTTTAAACAGATATGTAATTCTTGACCCAATAGAATAGTGCCACATCCTGAACAAAGATTAGGAAAGCAAAAATTGAGAATACTATTATATAACAGCTTGAAATACAAAAGCATACATAATATCTACTTATTCACTTTGTCTTTCATTTTCATGATTGATGCTAATTCATAATTGGTTAAAAAACGCCATTTCCCTCTTGGTAAATCTTTTTTTGTAAAGGTTCCAAAACTCACTCTATCTAATCGTTCAACATCATACCCTAAATGTTCAAACATTCGTTTTACTATATGGTTTTTTCCAGAATGAATCTCAAGACCAACATGTCTTTTATCTTCGGATTCAACATATGCCACAGCATCAGCATGCACAATACCATCTTCTAATTCTATACCTTCTACAAGTTTATCTAAATCAGTTTGACTGACTTTTTTATCTAGTGTGGCGTGGTAAACTTTTTTTATTTGATAAGAAGGGTGGGTCAATATTTGAGTTAATTCACCATCATTTGTTATTAATAATACTCCTGTTGTGTTTCTGTCCAAACGACCTACTGGGAAAACACGTTCATTGACTTTCCCAACTAGTAAATCTAAAACTGTTTTTCTGCCTTTATCATCTTCAGTAGTTGTAATAAAGTCTTTAGGTTTGTTCATTATAATATAAACAAATGGTTCAGATAATATTGTTTTGCCTTCAAATTTTATGTTATCACCTGGGTTTACTTTATATCCCATTTCCTTTATTACGACATTATTGACAGTTACTACACCTTTTTTGATAAACTCATCGGCTTCTCTTCGACTGCAAATACCTGATTGTGCAATGTATTTATTTAGTCTAAGTCTGTTGTCTGAATCAACAGATTTGTCTTGTTTTTTTTCTTGTTGTTTATTTTCTTTAAAAATACGAGATTGATATGATTGTTTTTTTAAAGGCACTTGAGGATCATAACCAAGTTTGAATGGTTTTTTTGTAGATTTTGATTCGTTTTCACTGTCTAACTTAAAAGATTCCCTTGGTTTGAAATTAGCAGCATTGTCTTTTGGATGAGAAAAGTTGTTTCTATTGTTTTCAGCGTTCGAGTTGTATGATTTTATATCATTACGGTCCGATCTGTCGTTTGATTTAGAGTAAGATTTATTGAAGGGTTTTTTTTCATCAAACCTTGAACTTCTTTTGTTTTCAAAAGATTCATTTGGATTAGGTTTTGAAAAGTTTTTGTTAAAAGATTTGTTATCATCTAGCCTTGAATTTCTTTTGTTGTTAAAAGAATCGTTTGAGTGGGGTTTAGAATATGTTTTATTAGAAGGTCTTTTATTGTCAAGGTTGTTACTTCTAGAGCCAGATTTGTATGAATCTGTTCTTTTTTCATTACTATTGGGAATAAACTTTACCTTATGACTTAAATCGTCGTTGTCAAAATTCTTTCTTTTGTCTTCTTTTTCAGAAGGCTTTTTCTCATCCATACGATTCTTTTTTGGCCCATCAAAAAGGTCTTTTTTATCTTTTTTCATGTAATCCACAAAGTTAGGTTTTTTTTGCGTATTTAAAAGTATACTAAGGTGAAAATTATTAGATTGTTTTACAGGTAAATATGATTAAGATTCCCTTATTTATGCTAAAACACAATTTTTATGAACAAAAAATATTATCTTTGCATCTTTAATATTTTAATGGTAATACCTAAGTTTTTAAATCCTACTAATTCTTTTCATGCTGAGTTAAGAAAAAGAATTAATCATTATTTTGACGAAATTAAAGCAAAACCAACTGGTAATGCTAAATTATATACAAAAGCTATTATAATTTTCTCAACTTTAATTATTACTTATGTTCATCTAGTGTTTTATACATCTCCTAATTGGATAGTTTTAGTTGCTGAATGTTTATTGCTAGGTTTAGCAACAGCTGCAATAGGATTCAATATTATGCATGATGGTGCACATGGTTCATTTAGTAATAAAAAATGGTTAAATGAATTAGCGGGAATGTCGCTCAATATTTTAGGTGCTAATGTATTCATGTGGAAAACCAAACATAATGTTGTGCATCATACTTATACAAACATCGATGGTGTAGATGATGATATAGATGCTCGTCCATTTTTGAGATTGTGCGAAAGTCAAAAAAAATATAAAATACATAAATTTCAATATTTGTATTTTCCTTTTGCCTATTCTTTACTTTATCTTTATTGGATTTTTTTTACAGATTACGAAAAATATTTCACAAAGAAAGTCGGAAACATGCCATTAAAAAAACTGAATACAAATGATCATATTACGTTTTGGGCATTTAAAATTTTACATGCCTTTTTATTCATAGTTATCCCAATAATTTTTGTTGGATTTAAAATGTGGATCATTGGATTTTTGATTTTTGGGTTTTTTACTGGAATCGTAATTAGTTTAGTGTTTCAATTGGCACATACCGTTGAAAGTACCCATTTCCCAAAACCTGACGAATCAACTGGCAAGGTTCAAGATGAATGGGCTGTTCATCAAATAAAAACTACAGCTAATTTTGCTACTAATAATAAAATTGTATCATGGTTTACAGGTGGATTGAATTTTCAAGTAGAACATCATTTGTTTCCTAATATTTCTCATATTCATTATCCTAAAATTAGTAAAATAGTTAAAGATGTTTGCAAAGAATACAATGTAACTTACAATGAGTACAATAACGTTGTAGAAGCGATAAATTCACACGTGTCCCATCTAAGAAATATGGGTGTAGCTTAAAAGCTACATAATTGTATGCAAAAAGGCTTTTTTGTAAAATAATTGTCATTTTTTCTGTTTTTTTTTAAAAAAAACAGAAAAAATATTGATAATATAATATTTATAATTATTATTGATGCTGAAAAATAATTTTTATAAATATGAATAGAATAATTACTCAATTAACCAAATTATCCCTAGCCTGCTTTGTCATGCTTTTCGGGCTAATTCAGAATCTGGTCGCGCAATCGCCCTGGTGTAATGCTCACAATAGCTACACCTACCAGATGTCAACATCAAATTATGTTTTTGCTGCAGAACAAATCGTTATTTCAGCTGGATCAAATGTGATTTACAACAGAAAACCTGACGGTTTTAATGGAACTTCTACTTGTGGAGGTGAGTATTCATTAGCGAATAGCCCTTCAAATGCTTTTAGTCTTACTGCTGGAAACACTTACACTATTCAGTCAAGTTCATCTTCATACTATTATGGCACTGTTTATAATGGTAAATGGGGTGTATATATTGACTTTAATAATGACAAAGATTTTCTTGACAATGGTGAGTACCTTGGAACTTGGAATACAACTTCAGGAAATAATACTCCTGGGTCATTAAGTGGAAGAAATTTTACAGTTCCATGTAATATAAGCCCAAGTGCTACTCGATTGAGAGTTATTTCTGATTACCAATATGGTGGAAATATTTCTCAAGCTACTGGTTGTCACACTTGTACTAGTTATCAAATGTATTATGGTGAAGCAACTGACTTTAGTATCAACCTTGTATTACCTACAAGTGTAAATGCTAACTTTATTGCTCCAACTGATGCTTGGGTTAAAACTGTTGTTACCTTTATTAATAACAAC
>JBILJV010000071.1:0-11207 GCA_044377005.1 Bacteroidia bacterium | reverse complement strand
TTTTGATTATGTCCATTGCCAAAGCTGGTTTATGTTTCTCTATAAAACCTCTATCCCTCATCCAATCTTCATTAAACATTTTACCTAAGTAACGTGTTCCATGGTCATGGAAAATAACAACAACCATGTCTCCCTGTTTGAACATTGATTTCATTTGAAGAATTCCACCTATAGCTGCACCTGCACTATTACCAGCAAATATACCTTCAGTACGTGGTAACAACCTTGTATATATAGCGGCTTCTTTGTCAGTTACTTTTTCAAAATGATCGATTAAACTAAAATCGACATTTTGTGGTAAAAAATCCTCTCCTATACCTTCTGTAATATATGGATAAATTTCGTTGTTATCGAATTCACCTGTTTCTTTATACTTTTTAAAAACTGAACCATAGGTATCTATTCCTAAAATCTTAATTGACGGATTTTTCTCTTTTAGATATCTTGCTGTACCACTAATGGTTCCTCCAGTTCCAACCCCAACTACTAAATGTGTAATTTTACCTTCTGTTTGTTCCCATATTTCTGGACCTGTGGATTGGTAGTGTGCTAAGGAATTGCTTAAATTGTCATATTGATTAGGCTTCCAACTATTAGGAATTTCACTTGCTAGTCTTGAGGAAACTGAATAATAGGACCGTGGATCTTCTGGTTCAACATC
This sequence comes from Bacteroidia bacterium, assembly GCA_044377005.1. Classification (GTDB taxonomy): domain Bacteria; phylum Bacteroidota; class Bacteroidia; order NS11-12g; family UBA955; genus JABMMZ01. The sequence goes on along the minus strand of JBILJV010000071.1, from coordinate 10,546 downwards.
TGTTGGGCAAACAATAACTTCGGCACCAAAAGCTTTCAGAGCATCTACCTTTTCTTTTGATTGCTTATCTGTTGTTGTAAAAATACATTTGTAACCTTTTACAACAGCAGCAATAGCCAATCCCATTCCGGTATTTCCACTTGTACCTTCTATTATGGTTCCACCGGGTTTTAATACTCCACTTTTTTCGGCATCTTCTATCATTTTTAAGGCCATTCGGTCCTTAATACTGTTTCCTGGATTTGTTGTTTCAATTTTAGCTAAAACAGTACATGGTAAAATTGCTGTAATTTTATTGAGTTTTACCATTGGTGTATTGCCTATGGTTTCTAAAATATTTTGATAATATGACATGGTTATTTGTTAAAATTGCATAATAATATAAACCAATAATAAAACTATAATTATGGGATATATTATCTGCTGTTGGGCTTTGATTTGTCTTGCTTTTTTGAAATCATATAAATAAGCGACAATAACTGCACTTAAAAATATAACAATAAGTACTTTAATCATTTAATTGGCTTAATGTACCTTTGAGTTGATATAGCTTTTGTGCTAGCTCGGCTTGCTCATTTGACCAATGGTTATAAGTTCTAATGGTTTCACTAATTTCACTTAAATACCTGTTTCTTGAGGATGGTATAATGAAAACCTTTTCACTCATTTCATCTGAAGCGATATAATTATTTGATAAGTTTGCTTCACATTTTGAATTAATGGTATTAATAATTTCAATGTATAATTTATTCATACCAGGGTCATTGAATTGACTTGCAATAGTTCCATAAACTGGCATTAAATCAAAATCGTCTTCAAATCTTTTATGATTTCTTTGGTATTGTTTTTTTACATCACGAATGGCATCGATTGAACCTTTTTTATCAAACTTATTTATTGCAATTAAATCTGCAAAATCTAACATATCTATTTTTTCCAGTTGTGATGCTGCACCATATTCAGGTGTCATTACATACAATGAAACATCGCTGTGTTCTGTAATTTCTGTATCACTTTGTCCAATGCCAGATGTTTCTAAAATAATAAGATCATAATTAGCTGCCTTTAAAATAGTAATTGCGTCATCCACATGTTTACTTAAAGCCAAATTACTTTGTCTAGTTGCTAGTGAACGCATATAAACTCTATTATTATTTATACTATTCATTCTGATTCTATCTCCTAACAATGCTCCACCTGTTTTACGTTTGCTTGGGTCAACAGAAATAATTGCAATATTTTTGTCTTTTTGATCAAATAAAAACCTTCTAACAAATTCATCTACTAAACTGCTTTTTCCTGCTCCTCCTGTACCTGTTATCCCTAATACTGGACACTTCTTATTTAATGTATTTATTTTTTCTTGAATAGATGATTTATAAGATTCAAACTCTTTAGGAAAATTTTCGGCACAAGAAATTAAATTGGCTAAATAAGCTGCATTTGAATGGTGAACTTTTTGACTATCAAATATAACATTATTACCGGTTGAAAAATCTGATTTTTGCACTAAATCATTAATCATCCCTTGTAAACCCATAGACCTTCCGTCATCGGGATGGTATATTTTACAAACTCCATAGTTTTGAAGAACCTCAATTTCTTCAGGAAGGATTGTTCCTCCTCCACCTCCAAAAATCTTAATATGACCTGCTCCTTTTTCTTGGAGTAAATCATACATATATCTGAAATATTCATTATGACCTCCTTGATAACTAGTCATAGCGATGGCATTAGCATCTTCTTGAATGGCAGTATTTACAACTTCTTCGGCACTTCTGTCGTGTCCTAAGTGAATTACTTCACAGCCAGTTGCTTGAATGATTCGACGCATTACATTTATTGCTGCATCATGTCCATCAAACAATGAAGCTGCGGTAACTATTCTAACTTTATTTTGTGGGATATAAACTTCTGTTTGCATTATATTTATTTTTTAAAAAATAGCATTAAAACTTAATGCGGGTAATATTGGTAATTGATTGACTCTAGTATAATTAACTCTATCGAAATAAAAGATATTTGCTCTGTTGTATACATTGGTCACAGACAGCACAATATACGATTTTACTTTCTTTGAAATTTTAAAATTATATTTCACTGACATATCTAATCGATGATAAACTGGTAATCTACCTTGATTGTATGCCCCATAAATAATTCCTAACTGACCATTTGCTGAAGTATAATTTGTACTTGGTCCATTTTGAAAGTCATTTTTTTCATAAAACCCTAAAGTTTGAGTGAATGGAAATCCAGAACCATAATTCCATCTTGCATTTGCCGACCATTTTGATTTTTTGTCTAATGCATAATCTGTTACTAAGTTGATATTGTGCCTTCTGTCCCAATGAGGATTGTAAGAGTTTATACCATCAAATCTATCTACAAATGTATAAGAGTAAACGGCCCAAATATAAAGTCTTTTATTTTCGAATTTGTATCGAATATCACCACCAAAAGCACGCCCCCTTTCTATTAAATAATCTTTTCTCAAACGTTCAGGTTTATCAGCATAATCAGGTTTGTCATCAAATATCTTATCTCTGTTTATATTAGTAATTTGGTTAAAATCTTTAAAAAAACCTTCTATGCCAATTTCGCTGTATTTGTCAATATCGTAATCAAGTCCTAAAACAGCATGGTTTGCCAATTGTAATCTTGATGTTACTTCTTGGTTTTCAAAAGTTTTAGGTAGATCATCGGGACCAGACAAAAATCCATAAAACAAATTAACTACATCTCTGTCACTGAAAGCAGACAATAAATTCTGTGAATATTTACCAACGGCACCTTTGATAGCTAATTTTTTTGATAATAAATAACGACCATTAATACGCGGCTCTAAAGAGGTATTTCCCAATGATGCATAATACTGAAGTCTCATTCCTGTTTCCAATGTAAAACGTGGTTTTACAAATTTATACAAAAAGAAACCACATAACTCAGTTGTATTTTCTTGTTGTTCGATTAATCGGTCATTGGTATTATATATCTTAAAATTTGTACTGAAAGCATTAATTTCAAAACCATACTTAATTTCATCCTTCTTATTTAACGTTTGAGCATTTACTCCAATATTTAAGCCATTGATAGAGCTATTTCTTGGTTTATTGTCAAGCTCCACTTGGTTAATATCATAATCTGAATAAGTAACAAATCCATCTATTTTCGATTGTTTACCTTCTGGAATTAACGAAAATCTAGCTCCTAATCCGGTTTGATCCCAATTGTATCTTGTAGAACCTGGGAAATTGACATTGTCTTTGAAATTGAAACCAAATAATTTTATACTACTTCCGTTTGATGAATTAAAAGTAACTTTACTATAGATGTCATTAAAATTATATGGCAAATTATCTGGATTAGCGTATGGATAAAACACGGCCGCACTTCTATCTAAATATGAATTTTTGATAGACATTATAAAACTAGAACTTCCTTTACCGGGAACAAATTTTTTTAGCGGACCTTCCAAAGATAACTTGCCTAAAAATGGACTCATTGTAAAATTTCCCGCCAAATTATTTCTATTGCCATCTTTTGTTTTCACATCTACTATTGCTGAGACTCTTCCTCCATGTTCTGCACCAAATCCAGCACTATAAACATCAGCTGATTTCATTAAATCAACATCAAAGACACTAAATAAACCAATAGAATGGAACGGGTTATAAATTGTCATTCCATCTAAAACAATTTTATTCATTACAGGACTTCCACCACGAATATACAATTGTCCACCTTGGTCACCACTAAATACAACCCCTGGTAATATTTGCAAATACTGAACTAAATCTGGTGTTCCTCCTATTGTTGGAATTTTAGTTAATTGCTTTGCTGTAATTTTAGTCGTTCCAATATCAACATCTTCTTTTTTACGTTTCTTTTTGTTTTCGGAAATTTTTCCTCCATCAATTAAAACTACAGTTTGGTTTAAAAAAAAGTTATATAACTGAATTTTATTTGCCACAATTTCTATTTTTATTGTATCTGAGTCATAACCCGAATAGGTCGCTACCACTGAATAGAACCCTGGTTTAACATCATTGATAATATAATAACCATCTGAATTTGCAGTTACACCTTTGTCTGTATTTAAAATCTGAATTCCAGCTAAATCCAATTCAACTCCTGACTTTAAATCCTTGACATAACCTTTCACTCCTCCTAATTGTGCTTGAGCCAAAGAGTAAATAAACAACAATAAAAACAATAAGAAATTTCGAAAAAACATAGATTGCAAATCTAATGTTTTTTTACTTTTTTTTGCATAAAGAAAAATGCCCCTAAATAGACAAGCATTCCCGCTAATAATCCAATAGACCAAGACCAAGCAGCTCCGAATAATTCATATTGGGGTATAAGCACAAATGCCGAAATCCCTCCCACTACAAAGCCAAGGAAATTAGATATTAAAATAATTTTAAAATCATTTTTAGCATGAAAATAATGATTGATGATATTACTAATACTAAAACTCAAAATTCCTAATGCCAAAAATGGGAATAACTGTGACATTGATGAAAAATCTTTTGAAAATAAAATTTCCCAAAAAGCATTTGGTATCAAAAGTAGAAGTATTAAAAGTAAAGACGAACCAAAAAAATTAATACCAATAAATTTGATGGTTAATTGCTTATGACTAATCTTATCTTCTGAATTCAATATTTTCATATGCAACATTTGTCCCATACTATGACCTAAAATCCATATTGATTCTGCCAAAACAATAGCGTTATTATAGATTCCTAGCTGACTATCTCCAACATATATTGCGACAATAAAAAAACAAAATCTATAATTAAAAAACTGAATTATTTGACTGGTTTGAATCCAAAAACCATTCAATAAAATCCTATTATTAAATTTGGAAGCACCTTCGGATGCTTTTAGAAAAGGTAATACAAACTTAAAAGACACAATTAAACTAGCACTTAATGCAATTAAAAATGCCATTGGATATGCGTAAATGGATTGCTTATTGGCATAAAACAACATTATAAAAAACAACAACATGAACGATGGTAATACAACTAACAAAATATTGCGATGAGTTACCTTTTGCTGTCCCATTAAAATCAAATTATTCAAATTAAAAATTGAATATAGGAAAGCGGTAATTGGGACTAAATATAGAAATTGGAAGTATGGAATCAAAAACACTATAATTTGGGCCAAAACACTTACCATAAGAATCCACAAAACTGCCGACTTCCATAAATTCAACTTATTATTTTGGTAGCTTAAATTAATTATTGAGGTATTATTTCCATAATCAATAATCAATTGCAACAATGCTACAGACGATAAAAACAAACTGATTTGACCCCTTCCTTCAGTTCCCAAATAATTAGAGAGTACTACTACGGTTAATAGCCCCAAAATACCAACGATTACTTTTGATAAAAAGATTGAAAAAATCCCCTTTTTTATAGCAACCATAGAACTCTCTTTTTTTAAATATTATTGGTTTTGTATCCTTGGTTTTGCAAATAGGCTTTTACTTTTTGACACATATCTCCTTGTATTAAGATTTCACCGTCAACAATACTCCCTCCGGTTCCACAGTGAGATTTCAACTTTTTTGACAAAGTTTCTAAATCATCTATTTTCCCTATAAAACCTCTAACTATTGTTGCCTTCTTTCCTCCTCTTTGTTTGGTCTCTAATCTTATATTAAGTTTTTGAAGATTGGGTGCGATGGTTTCCATTTCCTCAAACACTTCGTGTAAATTAAGAGAATCATCTGTACTATAGACCAATCCATCGCTACTCTTTTTAACTTTTTTATTCATTACTTAAAATCTTTAAACTAAGGGTTTCAATATTAATATTTATTTCACTACCTAACCAAATTGGTTCTCCGTCCACATGAATTGGCCCTTCATTTTCTCTAGTTATTTTAAAATCCGATCCAACAAAAGTGATACTATTTTTATTGTGATGCAATTTTCCTTCCAACAAATTTTTAATCAAAGAAGGTAAACTTAATATAGAAAAACTTTTGAGAACAACTATATTATAAAAGCCGTCATCTGGCAATGCACCTGAATGTACTTTTACATTATTTCCCCATTGGGTTGCATTTGCAATACTTATTAGGAAGGCTTTTCCGTGCCATACAACTTTTTCTTTATTTATTAATTGATAATATTGACTTTTATAATTGAGGTGTTTTACAATTGTTTTTACATATTCCAATAATCCTCTTTTTTTATTAGTTGCAAACAAAGCACTAACATGAGCATCAAAACCAATTCCGCCTACATTAATCATACAATGTCTGTTGAACCATACCGTATCAATTAATTTAACTTGAGCAATGGACAAAGCTTTAATTGCTTCAGTTGTTTTGATTGGAATTTTAAAATGACGGGCGAATCCGTTTCCAGAGCCCAAGGGAATAATCCCTAAAACCAAATTGGTATTTACTAATCTTGACGCAATTTGATTTAAAGTACCATCACCACCTGCGGCAAATACATATTCATACTTTTCTTTAATGGCCTTATCCGTAAACAAAATCACATCACTTGACTTTTCTGTAGGCCAAAAATCGATAGAAAAACGATTGTGGTCAATATTTTCAGTCACTATTTTTTTTAGGTCAATCGTTTTTTTTCTACCAGAAAAAGGGTTGTATATAACGACTGCTTTTGATTTCATTTAACGATTAAATGCGTATTGTATAATATTGGCACCCATTTTTAGCGCTTGTTGTCTAATAGGTTCAGGATTATTATGGACAGATTGGTCTTCCCAACCATTCCCTAAGTCGGATTCATAAGAAAAAAAACAAACCAATTTGTTATTATGCATGAGTCCAAATCCTTGTGGAGCTTTGCCATCATGCTGATGAATTTTGGGCAATCCATTATTAAAATCGAAAGTTTGATGGTATATAGGATGCGAAAATGGCAGTTCAATAAAATCAGAATTGGGAAATACTTTTTTCATTTGCAAAGTAATAAATGGTTTTAAACCATAATTATCATCAATATGCAAAAAACCTCCTGACTCTAAATATTTCCTTAAATTTAATACTTCTTGGTCGGAAAACACTACATTACCATGGCCAGTTAGGTATAACCATGGATAATTAAACAACTCAGGAGAACCTATATCCACAATAGCTTCTGTGGGATTAATATTTGTTTTTATTTGTTGATTGCAAAAATTGACAAGATTAGTCAAAGCGGTTTTATTTGCATACCAATCTCCTCCCCCTTTGTATTTTACCTTTGCTATTTTAAATGAATAATCAGTTGAAGCAGAACTTATAAATATAAATACAACAATACCAAAAACTACATTTAATAAGGAATTAATTCTTTTTTTCATTGAAATTAAAATCTTCTAAATTTTCATATTTAACCCACTTCCCTTTTTTTGTCAATTGATAAAAATCTATCCTGCCGTCGGGTATATAATATTGTTTAGACCCTAATTTTTCAAAATTAGAGGGCACCAAATTGGTATAAGTAATCAATTTCATTTCTTTTTCGAAGCGCAAAGTCATACTTCCTTGATCAGCATATTCGAAAAACACTCGATATTGAGGGGTATAATCTTTTTCAGAACCGTAAAAAACAGGAGCACCTATTTGCAATTCATTGTCTTTATCAACCCACAGAACATCAATAATTTTTTGATTTATAAAACTATTTTTTCCATTGAGGCCTAAAACACAATAATAATCTTTCCTTTTCTTTTTAAAATGATACATTTGGTAATAAAGAGCACTTGGCCATATTTCACTTGAGTATGTTTCATAAAGGGAATCAGTTTTTGCCAAACTTCTTTCATTAAGCCAAACAACGTTAGTTTCTGAATTAATTTTTCTTTTATAAAAAACCACACAATGATTGGTAAATTCCTCTTTGTTATTCACCAAAACCCAGCTAAGTATTTTCATTTTTTTATCCTCAGACTCCAATACCGACATAGTATTACTTATAACTCCCCAATCTTGGTTAATTGGGTCTATAGTTAATAAAAGATCGGTAAGTAAAAACTTAAAAGAATCGTTATAAACTATCCTTTGGGATTCGATGCGACTAAAACGAATACTGTCAGAATATTTTTGTAATAAAAGCATTTCATTTTCATTGTTATTTTGACCAATCAATTGTGTCTTTATACAAATGGAAAGTAATAATAAGACAAAAGTTTTCATATTAAATACAATGAGAAATTACGCATTTTATTGTGTATGGCTCTATAAAGCTTCAATCACCATGGCACTTGCACCACCACCACCATTACAAATAGCGGCACCACCAAGTTTAGCGTTATTTTGTTTCAACACATTGATAAGTGTTACAATTATACGTGCTCCACTTGCTCCTAGGGGATGACCTAAAGAAACAGCACCTCCATTTACGTTAACTTTTTCAATTGGTAAATTTAAAATTTTATTATTTACCAATCCTACAAGAGAGAAAGCTTCATTGAACTCAAAAAAATCAATTTCTGACATTTCTACACCTGCATTTTTTGCTGCTTTAGGCATAGCAACGCTTGGAGCTGTTGTAAAGTATTCTGGCTCATGTTCTGCGTCTGCAAATCCTCTAATTTTTGCAATAGGTTTTAATCCCAATGAATCCATTTTTTCTTTACTCATTAAAATAAGAGCGGCAGCACCATCATTCATTGTACTAGAATTAGCGGCAGTTGCTGTACCTTCTTTGCTAAAAGCGGGCTTTAAACCTGCTATTTTATCAAACTTAACATTTTTGTATTCCTCATCATGATTAAAAATCGTGATATTCCCTTTTTTATCAACCATTTCCACAGGAACAACTTCGTCATTAAATTTCCCTTGTTCCCAAGCTGCCGCAGAACGTTTGTAAGAATTAATTGCAAATTCATCTTGTTGTTCTCTGGTAATATTTTGCTCATTAGCGCATTTATCAGAACACCAACCCATCATTTGTTGATTATAAACATCCAATAATCCATCATTAGCCAAACCATCTACTAAATTAGCGTTACCAAATTTGAATCCATTTCTACTTCCCAGTAAATAATGAGGTACTTGACTCATATTTTCCATTCCACCAACCACTACAACATCAGCCACACCAGTCATAATTTGCTGAGCCCCAATCGCTATAGATTTCATTCCACTTGCACATACTTTGTTAATAGTCGTAGCTTGAACTTTATTAGGCAAACCAGCAAACTTAGCGGCTTGTCTTGCAGGTGCTTGACCTAATCCAGCTTGAAGCACACTTCCAAAATATATTTCTTCAACTTCTTCAGGATTTAAACCTACTTTTTCTAGAGCTCCTTTAATTGCAGCTGCTCCAATTTTGGGTGCAGAAACAGAAGACAATGCTCCCATAAAACTTCCCATTGCAGTTCTTACTGCTGATACTATATATACTTCTCTCATTTGATTGTAATTTGAACGCAAAAGTAAGTTTTTTTTATCAAACCACATACTATCTGACATATAAATGACTCAACAATTTTAAACCTTTAAGTTTGAAAAAACTATAGAACTCACTTGTGAATATTACTACAATAAAATTCCACAAAAACAATAGGCCACTATCCTGCATTCTAATGCAAAATAAGAATTAGATCAATTTTACTTTTTTATTACCATTAACTATGAGTACACAAAACGTATTATTGATAACATTCTAGATATATCTATTTGAAATAAATTGCTTTAATTTGTATTCTTTAATCGTTTTATAAAGGCTACTTTATGACTGACTTTTTCAATCACTTATTACAAGAGTTCAAATTCCCCTTAGTAAATCCTGTTTTAATTTTCTCATTAATACTTTTCATTATTTTACTATCCCCAATCATTCTTAGAAAAATTCGAATTCCAAGTATTATTGGATTAATCATTTCTGGAGTTGTAATTGGGCCACATGGTTTGAATATTTTGGCTAAGAATTCAGCTATAGATCTATTTTCTACTATAGGACTACTATACATTATGTTTATTGCTGGCTTGGAATTAGATTTAAATGATTTTAAATCTAACAGAAACAAGAGTTTTCTTTTTGGGTTCTTAACTTTTATTATACCAATTACCATTGGTTTCCCTGTTTGTTATTACGGATTAAAATATGATTTCAATGCCAGTTTATTAACGGCTAGCATGTTTGCAACACATACATTAGTAGCTTATCCTATTGTAAGTAAACTTGGCATTTCAAAGAACCAAGCTGTAGCCATTGCTGTTGGTGGCACTATTTTAACAGATACCGCGGTACTTATTATTTTAGCTATAATTATGGGAAGTTCAGAAGGTCAACTCAATCAGGAATTCTGGATACGACTTGGTGTTTCTTTGGTTATTTTTTCTGTTTTTATGTTCATTGCTATTCCTAGAATCGCAAAATGGTTTTTCAAAAAGCTAGAAAGCGAAAAGCACTCTCATTACATTTTTGTACTTTCTGTTCTGTTCTTTTCCGCGTTTCTTGCTGAAGTTGCAGGAGTTGAACCAATAGTAGGGGCATTTGTTGCAGGTTTGGCATTGAATAAACTAATCCCGCACTCATCAGCTTTAATGAACAGA
>JBILJV010000090.1:0-6831 GCA_044377005.1 Bacteroidia bacterium | reverse complement strand
ATTAAAATGAATAATAAAAAAGCCCTTAGAAATAAATCCAAGGGCTTTTTTATTATTTGTAGTAATACTTATATTTTTGATTGAAGATGCATTGTATCGTTAACTCTTTTTTCTGCCAATTGAATAGCCGCTAATTGAGTATTGATATTATCCGCTTCTGATTTTTCATAAATGTTAAGAACAGTATTGTAAATATTTTCTGTTTGAGCAAAAGCTATTTCTCTAACATAACCATTGTATTCACTGTATACATTGATTAATCCACCTGCGTTAATCAAGAAATCTGGAGCGTAATAAATGCCTTTAGCTTTAATCATATCACCGTGAATGTTGTCATCTTCTAATTGATTATTTGCAGCACCTGCAACAATTTTACATTTCAATTGTCCGATAGTGTTTGTATTAAGGATAGCACCTAAAGCACAAGGAGCAAAAATATCAACATCTAATCCGAAAATTTCTTCAGGTTTTACGATAGTAGCACCATATTTATCCGCTGCAATTTTTAAACCATGCTCAAAAATGTCAGTTGCAAATAGTATAGCACCATCTTTTTTCAACATTTCTATTAAATGTAGACCAACTTTTCCTGTTCCTTGAACTGCAATTTTTTTGCCAGCTAAATTATCACTACCATAAGCTTTTTTAGCACTTGCTTTAATACCCATGTATACACCATAAGCAGTAACAGGGCTTGGATCGCCACCGCCACCCATTATCTCAGGTAAACCAACCACGTGGTCAGTTTCCATTGCTACGTATTCCATGTCTTTAGTTGTAGTTCCAACATCTTCAGCAGTAATGTATTTACCACCTAAATTGTCAACAAATCTTCCAAACTTTCTCATCAAATGTTCAGATTTGTGTTTAGTAGGATCACCGATAATAACCGCTTTAGCACCACCTAAGTTTAAACCACTTATGGCAGCTTTATAAGTCATACCTCTAGATAATCTCAACGCATCATTGATAGCTTCCGCCTCAGATGTGTAATTCCACATTCTTGTTCCTCCTAAGCCGGGTCCCAATACTGTGTTATGAATAGCAATAATTGCCTTTAAACCGGTATGATTGTCTTGACAAATTAGAATTTGTTCGTGGTCATAACGGGCAACTTGCGAAAACACATCAAACTGTGTTTCATTTTGTGTAGCATGTGATAAACTCATTTTATAATCTAAGGTTAAAATTTTAAAGGTTCAAATGTAATATTTTAATTGATTATTTTTTTTGTATTTATTATTAGTCTAATATTTGAGTATTTTAATCTCTAAACTAAATATTTAATATTTTTGAAAGTCGATTAATAATAGACAAATCTATCCCTTTGCAGCCGCTCTTCTCAATCTATCATTAATGGCTTTGCCTAATCCTGTTTCGGGCAGTAATTGAGCATAAATGACATCGTGTTTTTGCTCGTCTAATATTCGCATTGCATCAAATAAATGCTTAGCCGCTTCATTAATGTCACCTTTTGGACTTAAGTTAAAACAAGGAAAATCATTGACTTGGTCTTGCCCAAATGTGATAAATGCAATTGATTGATGTTGATATTGGCTTATAATTGGTTTAAAATCATCTACTAATTTAAAAGGCGTTCTTGGGGAATAGTGTTTGTCTAACTGCCCTGGAGCTGCAGGATTACTATTTTGGGTTAAATGGAAATCAACCTTTTCATTGATCCCTTTTTCAATCGTTTCTATACTTAATCCACCCAATCTCAAAATTTTAAAGGGCTGTTCGGTACAATCTATAATGGTACTTTCTAAACCAACTTCACACGAACCGCCATCAATGATGTAGGGAATTTTGTCTCCTAGCTGCTTTTCTACATGTATTGCTTTAGTTGGACTGATGTAACCAAAAGGGTTGGCACTGGGTGCTGCCAATGGAAATTTTAATTGGTTTAATAATTGTAAAGTTAAGGGGTGATTTGGAATCCTAACTGCCACTTTATCACTTCCAGAAGTAACAAGAAATGGAATTCTATCGTTTTTATACAATAAAATTGTAATTGGTCCAGGCCAAAATAAATCGATCAATAATTTAGCCTTTTCTGGAATTTCCAATACATAGTTTTTCAACTGCTCAATATTTCCAAAATGAACAATCAAAGGATCGAAATGAGGTCTGTTTTTGATTTCAAAAATCTTAAGTACTGCATTTTCATCACAAGCATTGCCTGCCAATCCATAGACAGTTTCGGTAGGAATAGAAACTATTTCTCCATTTTCAAGAAGAGTTTGGGCAAATAAAAGGTCTTGACCAATCATTTAACTTCTTTTTAAACCGTATTTATCTATTTTATTGTAAAGGTGACTTCTTTGAATGTCAATTTCAACAGCAGTTTTAGCCACATTCCAATTGTTTTTTTTCAATTTAGCATCCAAAAACATGGCTTCAGCAAAATCTTTAAAATCTTGGAATTTATCGTGTTTATCGACAAATAAATTATTGGTTTTTGAAACAGGAGTAGAGGGATTACTGTATGCTATGACATCGTCTTTAGTTATTTTAGCATCAGACAATATCACCAAGCGCTCAACCACATTTCTTAATTCTCTTACATTTCCTGACCAATTAACATTTTTTAATTCATCCAAAGCATCAGCAGCAAATGTTTTTTTAACACCATTTTCTTCACATATTTCTTTCAAAAACTTTTCAGCAATAACAGGAATATCCTCTTTTCTTTCATTTAAAGAGGGTACATGAATTACAATAACACTTAAACGGTGATATAAATCCATTCTAAAATTGCCTTTTTCTATTTCTTCAGGTAAATTTTTATTGGTTGCTGCTATAATTCTAACATCAACAGATACAGATTTATCTCCACCAACTCTTTGCAAAATACCCTCTTGAATAACTCTCAGTACTTTTGCTTGAGCAGACAAACTCATGTCACCAATTTCATCAAGAAATAAAGTACCACCATGCGCTTGTTCAAACTTTCCAATCCTTTGTTTAATAGCAGTTGTAAATGCTCCTTTTTCATGACCAAAAAGCTCACTTTCAATCAATTCACTAGGGATAGCAGCACAATTTACTTCGATAATTGGAGCATTAGAACGATTGCTTTTTTCATGTATCCAACGGGCAACTAACTCTTTACCACTTCCATTTTCACCAGTTATTAATACTCTAGCATCCGTTGGTGCCACCTTTGCGATGGTATCTTTAATTTTTGAAATTGCAGGTGTATCACCCACAATTTCTCTTGTTTTTGAAATTTTTCGTTTCAAGACCTTCGTTTCAATCACCAAGTTGTTTTTATCTACTGCATTGCGAAGGGTAATTAAAAGTCTATTTAAATCAGGTGGTTTAGAAATAAAATCATATGCCCCTTTTCTAACTGCTTCCACTGCTAATTCAATACTACCATGACCAGAAATTAATATAAAAGGTGTTTCAGGTGTAAGTTCCGTTGCTTTAGCCATCACCTCCATTCCATCTAATCCAGGCATTTTTATATCACATAAAATGGCATCATAAGTATGTTCTTGGATCATTTCTAATCCTTTTTTACCATTTTCAGCAATATCAACTTGATACATTTCTGCAGTCAGGATATTGGATAAGGCATCTCTTATTGGTTTTTCATCGTCAATTACAAGTATATTTGGCATAGCAAAATTGTGTATTCAAAAATATACAAGTTTACAAAATTCGTATCAACAAGTTTTATACAAAATGAATTATTAAATAAAAGTAAGCAAAGAAATAGAATAGTAAAATTTTCATTTTGACCAAAAGTTGGAATGTTGTTTTAAAAAAATATCACTTTATAAAAAAGACTTTTGGAAACAAATAGTTAAAGTATTATTTTCGCAACCTTTAAAAAATTCGAACATTAGATATATATCATGAAAAATAAAGGATTAGTCATATTTATTGCAGTTGTTTTAGCATTAACTTGTATTTATCAATTGTCATTTACTTATGTTGCAAGAAAATTTGAGGCAGAAGCTAGATCTTATGCAACCAAAGACAACAAGTTTGATTCTGAGAAATACAGAGAATACATTGATTCATTGGGTAATAAAGATATCCTAGATTTTGGTTTTGTAAAAAGAAATTATTTCAAAACCAAAGAATCTGAACTTAAATTAGGTTTGGATTTACAAGGTGGTATGAACGTAATTTTGGAAGTTTCTAAAGGTGAAGTTATTAAAACTCTTGCTGGTCAGATGAACCAAAAAGACAATGCTTTATTAACTGCTATTGACAATACCAAAGCTGAATATCAAAAAAATGGTGGAGATTTTGTCGAAATTTTCGCATCTAAATTCAAGGAATTAGCACCAACTAGAACTTTGTCTTCAATATTCTCAAACAGAGAAAATAAACAATTGACGTCAAACTCAACTGATAAAGAAGTTATTGAATATTTAAAACGTGAAATAAAAAGTAAATCTGATAACACAAGACAAGTTATTGAAGCGCGTTTGAATTCAGGTAGTATCAGTCAACCTAATATACAAGAATTAGAAGGAGGTAGAATATCAGTTGAACTTCCTGGTGTTGACAATCCGAAAAGAATTAGAAAATTATTAGAAGAAAGTGCCCGTTTAGAGTTTTGGGAAGTTTATGGCAACAATCCTAAAAATGAGTTCTATGGTTATAAAAAAATCTATGAACCAATGAATTTTGCCTACAGTCAAAAATTGTCATTAAACAAAGGTTTAAATTCAGAAGATTCATTAAAATTAAATGGATTGGATACTATTTCTAACTTAAAATTAAAAGACAGTTTAAAAACAGCTTTATTAAACGAAATCAACAAAAGAGATTCTTCAAAATTCCCATTTGCTGAAGCTGGTTTATATCCATATCAGGATGACAAAGGAAATATTGTAGAAGGTCCTGTGTTTGCGATAGCAGAAAAAAGATCATTCAATAAAATCAATAAATTATTACAAGACGAAACCATTGTTAAATTCTTACCCAAAAATTTAAAATTCGCTTGGGGTGCTAATCCAATTTCAAAAGGAAGTGAAGTTTACCCATTGTATGCATTAAAGGGTAATAGAGAAGGTTTAGCTTCTATGGGAAGTGGAGAAGAAAACATGATTGCAGATGCGTTCCCAACTAGTAATACCAATTCAGGTAGAGTTGAGGTTTCAATGAGTATGACTACTAAAGCTGCGAAAGATTGGAAAAACTTAACAACAATAAATGTTGGTCAATTCGTTGCGATTGTATTAGACAATAAAGTATTCTCAGCACCAGTCGTTAATGACCCAATCACAGGAGGTCAATCATCAATCAGTGGAGATTTTTCAGTTGAAGATGCAACAGATTTAGCAAATGTATTGAAAGCAGGTAAATTACCAGCGCCAGCTCAAATTGTAGCTGAAGACGTCGTTGGTCCAACATTAGGTAAAGAATCAATAACACAAGGTATCAATTCATTCATTATTGGATTTATTGCAGTTATTTTGTTAATGATGTTCTATTATAATCAAGCAGGATTCTATTCAGTTCTTGCTGTTATAGCTAACGTATTCTTTATTATTGGTATGTTAGCATCTGGTGGTGCTGCATTAACATTACCAGGTATCGCCGGTATAGTATTAACCATTGGTATGGCGGTGGATTCTAACGTATTGATATATGAACGTATAAGAGAAGAATTAAGAGAAGGCAAAACACTAAAATTAGCCATTTCAAATGGTTACAAAGCGGCTTTGTCATCCATTATCGATGGTAACATCACTACTTTATTGGCGGGTATTATTATGTTATCAGTAGGAGCAGGACCCGTTTATGGTTTCGCAATTACATTGATTATAGGTATCGTAACATCTTTATTTACTTCAATTTTGTTGACTAGAATAGTTATAGAAAACAGATTGTCTAAAAATAAAGAAGTTAAATTCAGTAATAAAATGACTGGAGACTTATTAGTTAACGCTAATTACGATTTCATGGGTAATAGAAAGAAGTTTTATATTTTCTCTTCAATCGTCATTATTGCAGGTATGGCTGTATTAGTAGGAAAAGGCGGTTTGAGTACCGGTATCGACTTCAAAGGAGGTTATGGCTATCAAATGCAACTTGAAAAAGGTATTAATGTAGAAAAAATCAAAACTGCTTTAGATAAAGGATTGAAAGGGAGTAGTAATGAAGTTAAAACGATTGGTAGCGAAGGTCGTTATAAAATTGTAACAACTTATAAAATTAACGAAGCAAAAGTGAGTGCAGATGATATAGAAAAAGAAGTATTAGTTGCTTTGTCATCTTTTAATGCAACTGAAGCAAGTATATTAAGTAGTTCAGAAGTTGGTCCAACTATTGCATCCAACATCAGAACAAAATCAACTTGGGTTGTTATCATATCATTGGTAGTAATCTTTATATATATCATTATTAGATTCAAAAAAGTTAGCTATGCGGCGGGTGCTACAATTGCATTGTTCCATGACGTATTAATGGTATTCTCAATCTTTGCATTATTGGATGGAATTGTGCCATTTTCATTAGAAATTGACCAAGCCTTTATTGCAGCAATATTAACAGTTGTTGGTTACTCAATTAATGACTCGGTAATTGTATTTGACAGAATCAGAGAATACACTACTGAGTTTAAAAGTGATAAGAATATTGGTAATTTAATCAATTTAGCTATTAATAAAACTTTAAGTAGAACCTTATTAACCTCTGGTACCACCTTAGTTGTAATTTTAAGTTTATTCATTTTAGGAGGTGCTGCATTAAAAGGATTTTCATTAGCTTTATTAATAGGTATTTCAATAGGAACATATTCATCAATATGTATTGCAGCTCCTATTGTAGTAGATTTTGCTAAAAAGAACAAAGCATAATAAA
>JBILJV010000111.1:0-4369 GCA_044377005.1 Bacteroidia bacterium | reverse complement strand
GCCCCATTTATGGGGCTTTTTTGTTGGTATATTGTGGATTCAATATTAGGAAAATTGGCCTTAAAATGGTAGATTGCAATGTTTTTAAAATAATACAAATATGGATCAAAACCCAGATGAAAATTTCGTTGAAAGGATAATTCCCATTAATATCGAAGATGAGATGAAAACCGCTTACATCGACTATTCAATGTCGGTAATTGTAAGTAGGGCATTGCCTGATGTAAGAGACGGATTAAAACCAGTACACAGAAGAGTATTATATGGTATGACTGAATTAGGATTAGCACCTAATAGGCCTTATAAAAAATCTGCACGTATTGTGGGTGAGGTATTAGGAAAGTACCACCCGCATGGTGACTCTTCAGTTTATGACACCATGGTTCGTATGGCTCAAGAGTGGAGTTTACGTTACACAATGGTAGATGGTCAAGGTAACTTTGGTTCCATTGATGGAGACTCAGCAGCTGCCATGCGTTATACTGAAGCGCGTTTGAAAAAAATTGCAGAAGAAATGCTTAATGATCTTGAAAAAGATACTGTAGATTTCAGACCCAATTTTGATGACTCGTTGAAAGAACCCTCTGTATTGCCTTCAAAAATACCTAACTTATTAGTCAATGGAGCTTCAGGAATTGCCGTTGGTATGGCTACCAATATGGCTCCTCATAACTTATCTGAATCTATTGATGCAATTGTAGCCTATATTGATAACAGAGAAATTGAAATCTCTGAATTAATGAATCATATTAAAGGGCCTGATTTTCCAACAGGTGCTATAATACATGGAACTGATGGTATTCGTTCTGCTTTTGAAACAGGCAGAGGTAGAATTTTAATGAGAGGTAAAACAGAAATTGAAACCTTAAACAATGGTAAAGAACAAATCATTGTAACTGAAGTTCCTTACCAAGTGATGCCTCATCAAATTATTACTAGAGCAGTTGATTTGGTTCAAGAAAAAATTATTGATGGCATTGTAAGTGTTAGGGATGAGTCAGGAAGACAAGGGATGCGTTTGGTCTTTGAATTAAGAAAAGATGCAATTGCCAACGTTATTTTAAATCAATTGTATAAATACACACCTTTACAATCTTCTTTCTCTGTTAACAATATTGCTTTAGTGAATGGTCGACCTGAAATGCTTAATCTGAAAGACATGATTAGACATTTTGTTGAACACCGTCATGAAATTGTAGTAAGAAGAACAAAATATGATTTAGCAGAAGCAAGAAAAAGAGCTCATATTTTAGAAGGTTTGTTAATTGCCTTAGACAATTTAGATGCTGTTATCAGCTTAATTAGAAATTCTAAAAATCCAGATGAAGCAAAAGAAGGCTTAATTTCGAACTTTGGATTAACTGAAATTCAGTCAAAAGCCATTTTAGATTTAAGATTGCAGCGTTTAACTGGACTTGAACGTCAAAAAATAAAAGAAGAATACGACGAATTAATGAAACTGATTGCTTATTTAGAATCTGTATTGAACGATGAAGCTTTGAGATATTCTATTATCAAAGATGAGTTAAAAGAGATGAAAGAAAAATATGGTGATCCAAGAAGAACATTAATCGAACACAGTGCCGGAGAAATCGATATCGAAGATTTAATTCCAAATGAAAAAGTTGTTTTAACTATTTCTCATATGGGATATATCAAAAGAACGAGTTTGAATGAATACAAGGAACAAAATCGTGGAGGTAGAGGAAACAGAGGGGTTTCACATAGAGATGAAGATTTTGTAGAACATTTATTTGTTGCAAATACACACAATTACATGTTATTCTTCACAGAACAAGGACGTTGTTTCTGGATGAAAGTATATGAATTACCAGAAGGAGGGAAAGCAACAAAAGGCAGAGCTATTCAAAACTTGATTGCAATTCCTAAGGAAGATAAAATCAAAGCGTATTTGAATATCGAAAACTTAAAAGACGCAGAATACCTTGATCAGCATAATATTATTTTATGCACTAAGAAGGGGATTATTAAAAAAACCACACTAGAAGCATACTCACGACCAAGAACAAATGGTATCAATGCCATTACAATAAGAGAGGGTGATGAATTGTTAGAAGCAAAATTAACCAACGGAAATTGTGAAATTATTTTGGCTAAAAAATCAGGAAAAGCAATACGATTTAATGAATCTTTAGTTAGACCAATGGGAAGAAATGCAAGTGGTGTAAAAGGAGTAACCTTAGAATCGGACAAAGACGAAGTAATTGGTATGTTGGCAATTGACAAAGATAAACTAGCAGAAACGACTGTTTTGGTGGTTGCTGAAAAGGGTTATGGCAAACGATCATTCTTAGTTGACCCAGAAACTGGAGAAGATGAGTACAGAGTAACTGGCAGAGGTGGTAAAGGTGTTAAAACATTGAATATTACCGATAAAACTGGTGATTTGATATCTATATCGAATGTTACCGATGAAGATGGTTTGATGATTATCAATAAATCTGGCTTAACTATTAGAATGAGAGTTGATAGTTTAAGAACCATGGGGCGTGCAACACAAGGAGTTAAATTAATAAACATTAAGAACAATGATTCAATTGCTTCAGTTGCAGTTGTTCCTGTAGAAGAAGAAGAAGAAGAAGAAGAAATTACCGAAGGTTCTACAGATGGTGAAATTAATATAGAATCTGATATTGAAAATTCAACAGGAAATATAGATACAGACAACCCAACGGAGCCTAACGATGAGAATGGCACAACTATTGAATAAGTATATAAAAAATAAATTAAGGAATGAATATTAAACATTTAATTTTAGCAGGATTTATTGTATTAGTAAGTCCATTAACCAATTTAGCTCAAACAGGTAAAATAAAAAATGTTGAGTTGATAATGTCTGGTAGTGATCCCAATATTGAAGATGCAAAATACAATATTGATTTAGCTGCTAGTAATGAAACAACCAGTAATTTGGCTGGAATGTGGGGTTGGAGAGGAGTTGTATATTCAATAATTGCATCATCACAAGATCCTGCGATTATTGCATTAAACACTAACAATGATGCGGCATTAATAGCGGGACAGTCATTTCAAAAGTTTTATTCATTTCCAGAAAGTGATCAAAAGAAATACAGCGCTTTAGATTTTGCAAATAGTTACGTTGTTTCTGCTATCATTTCTTGTTTCAATGAAGGAGTAGCAAATGCTTCTGACACTATAGGTTTTGCTAAAGTAAAATCCTATATGTCAATCGTTGATGATTTGTTGAAATACGATAAAGAGCAAGCTTTGTTTGGCAAAATCAGTAAAGAGAAAGCTTTATACATTTCATGGCAATCTGCATATACCAATAAATTGGTCAATGAAGAGATAGAACTATTACAAAAACTAATTGATATCCCGAGTTACATGAACTCATATGTTTTTATTAGAATGAGTGAAATTTACCTTATGCAAAAAAATTATGACAAGGCAGTTTCATTTTTAGAAGCTGGAAAAGTTAAAATTCCAAGTAAATCAGGTGAGTTTTTGAATCAACAAATTAACATCGAAATAGAACGTAATAATATACAAAGTTTACTCGTTAAGTTTACAGAAGGTATTCAAAATGAACCAGATAACAAAGATTATTATTTTTCAAGAGGAGTTGCTTATCATCAATTAAAAATGGAAGATAGAAACATTCAGGAAAAAGCAATAAAAAATGACGAGAAACCAGCTAAAGACAAGTACTACTTCAGTCAAGGATTAGCAGATTATGCTAAAGCGATTCAGTTAGACCCAAGTTATACAGATGCATTAAACAATGAAGCTATTTTATTGTTAGATTCTGCAGATTACATATATAAACAACGTACAAGAGTAGAATCATCTCAATACACTAAATATGATAAATTGTCAGTTGCTTTGTATGGTCAAGTAGTTCAAAAACTAGTGGCTTTGTATGAAATGAATTTCAAAAAAGACCAAGAATTAGTTGATTTACTTAAAACTATTAAAAGTATTTATGCAAAGCTGAATGATGAAGAGAAAAGAAGTGCCTATGATAAGTTGTATAAACAAGAAAAGAGTAAGTTAGAATAACATTCAAATATTTATAAGCCAAGCATTATGTTTGGCTTATTTTACGAATTTATTAGTTAACATAATATTAATTATAGGACAAATATAAAGGGAATTAATTTTAATTAAATTATTGAATATCAGTTATTTGATAAATAGATGATTGGAATTTAAACGGTACATTTAAGTTTTGTTTCTTCATGAATTGTATAATTGGTGAATCCAAGGAAACAATAAAAAAAGATTGGTCTGATATTTTCACTAAACCAAGCGAAGCAGCAATAAAAAAAATTTTAGAATCTGTAATTATCAAAGTTCCATTTTCAATTTTATTCTTTTTTTCAAT
>JBILJV010000121.1:0-3187 GCA_044377005.1 Bacteroidia bacterium | reverse complement strand
GTATTTATAATATTAAGATTGTTCAAAACAAATGCCACATCGTGGTTCATAATATTCCTTTCCACCAATCAATAAAAGTACATTATTGTTTAATTTTCTGTAACTATAATCGGCTGGTTTTTGGCAAACAGCACATTGGGCTTTTAGGTGTAAATGATGGTCAGCTATTTCAATCAATGAGGTCATTAAACCAAAAGGACGTTTTCTGTAATCTAAATTTAAACCAGCTGCCATAACATTGATTCCTTTACCAAGAAATTTTTTAATATCAAAAAGAAAAAGTTTGTCAAAAAACTGCGCTTCATCAAAAACAATAAGTTCAGTATAAGGGGTTATTAAAGTATTAAAATCTAATTCAGGTTCATAGGTAATACATGGAAAGGATAGGCCACTGTGAGTAACAAGCGAAGATTCTATGTGCCTATTGTCGGCACTTGGCTTTAATACAATTAATTGATGTGGTTTTAAGTTTTTTTTGCTAATTTCAGCAATCAAAGCAGATGTTTTACCTGCAAACATGCAACCATAAATTGCGGTTAATTCTCCTTTTTTAACTTCCATAAATGATTTTACAAAGATGATATTTTTAAAGAAAATCAACTATTGTTATTTAAATTTAATTCCTTTAATATTGCTTGTCATTTTATAAGATGAAAGAAAAACAAATTTCCAGTCAAATTAAAAATTTATTAGTTTCTTTAAACCAATTAGAGTCTGATATTAGTGAAGGCAAGCATTTGCTTTTTCAAAAAGATAAGTTAAAAGACATAGCCATACAACTCCATTTATTGGCTGATCAAATCGGTATTGAAGATACAAAAATAGATACTCCTATTGAACAAGCCACAGTTGTAGAAACAAAAATTCAAGAAGTAATTCCAACACCAACAGTTGCAAAATTGGTTGAAACTGTTAAGGAAGTTGTTCCAGAACCAGAACCTACTCCAGAGCCCATTCCTGAACCTAAAATTGAATCAAAAGAGGAAATTGTTGAAGTGCCTGTTTCAGAAATTCAAGAACCTGAAACGGAAGTAGAAGTTCCTAAAATTGAAGTCGAACTTGTTCCTGTAAAACCGGAAATTAAAAAGGAGGCAGTCGAAAACATTGTTCCCAAGCCCTTAGAAACTAAAAAAGAAAATATTGTTGAAACAATTTCGGTCAATGATAAATTGTCTAAATCAGCAATGCCCCCACAAAATATAGCTGAAAAATTGAAAGAAACCCCAATTCCCGATTTAGTAAAAGCAATAGCCATCAGTAAAAAATTCGAATTTATTAATTTGCTTTTTGATGGGAATTCAGAGTTTTATAAATATTGTATTCAAACCATACAATCTTCTACAGACTACCAATTAGCGATACAGTTCATAGAACAAGAAGTGATTGTAAAATATGATTGGCAGGAACATGAAAAATTAGCTTCAGAGTTTTTTAGCTTAGTGAGAAGGCGTTTTTTAATAAACTAATCACTATAATTTAAATGTTTAGTTGGCATGCGATACCTTTTGCTAGGATTTTATTGCCATTCTCAATAGGGATATTTGCATGTTTATTATATCCTCTGAACCCTTTAATAGTTTGGGTTTTATTAATTGCTTTCCTTTTGATTTATGTTTTATTTACTAAGGCTTCAAAATCAATAAATACATTCAAAAATCAATATTTAACCGCAGTTATCATTTCACTTTTATTGATTTCTGTTGGTTTTTTGCGCACACATTATTTCGATTCACAACTTAGGGCCAATTACTTTAAAAATTTTGATTCGGCGAATATAATGCAGATATGTGTTGACGATGCTGTTACAGAAAGTGAAAAATTTTATAAAGCATATGTCATTGTAGAACGAGTGCATAATCAAAAATGGCACACAAGTACAGGTAAATTATTGGTGTTTTTTAATAAAACCATTGTAAAATCAAAACCCAAAATAGGTAATCGGTTTTTAATAAAAGGACCTACACAGCGTATTCCTCCGCCCAGTAATCCAGCAACATTCAACTACAAGCAATACTTATTTTACCAAAATGTCCATGAACAATTTTTTGTAAAGCAAAATCAATTTATTGCATTAAATCAAGATAAAAAGTCAATTTATGCACATGCTCAGGGGTTAAGAGACCAGTGTGTTAGGCAGTTATCTTTGTATATCAAAGACAAGGATGCTTTAGGTGTTTCATTGGCATTGCTTTTAGGGTATAAAGAAGATTTGAATCCAGAAACCATGCAATCGTTTTCCAAAACAGGAACATTGCATGTGTTAGCGGTAAGTGGATTACATGCAGGAATTATTTTTATGATTTTAAATGTATTGACATCCTTTTTACTACGGTTTAAAAATGGCAAACAAATTCAGTCATTACTAGTGTTATTGGGTATTTGGTATTATGCTTATGTTACAGGTTTATCCCCTTCGGTTTGTAGAGCTTCTTTGATGTTTTCATTGATGGCAATAGCCAAATTAAGTAACAGAAAAACCAGTTCATTCAATGTCGTTTTTATGTCGGCTTTTGTTTTAATGTTATTAAATCCTTTTATCATTGTTGATGTTGGTTTTCAATTATCTTACACAGCGGTTTTAGGAATTTTGTATTTACAACCCAAAATACAAAAAATTTATACACCCAAATTTAAGGTTGATAAATACATTTGGGGTTTGCTTACGGTTTCTTTTGCAGCTCAAATATTTACATTTCCTTTAAGTATTTATTATTTTCATCAGTTTCCTTTGTATTTTTTAATGTCCAATTTGTTGGTAATTCCAATGCTATTAGTAGTTTTGGTATTATTGATTGTAATATTAATAGTCTCCTTATACGCTCCAATTGCTCTATTAATTGCCGTAATAATAGAGTTCATATTGAATATCAATAATAAAGTCTTGTTTTTTATTGAAAGTTTACCTTACAACTCAATTTCTGGCCTTTACATCAGTAAGTTTGAAATGATTCTTCTTTATCTTATGGTCTTTTTTGTACTTGGTTTAATAACATTCAAAAGAACTTGGCAATTCTTGATATTGTTATTTTTGGTTTTAATTTTTCAAACCAATACATTAGTAAAACGAATTAATATTTCCAATCAAAAAGTAATAACCATTCATTCTGTCAAAAACCACGATGTGGTCTCTTGTATCCAAGGTAATAAAATGTATTTAATAGCAGATTCGGGTTTTATTAAAGATGAA
>JBILJV010000070.1:0-11314 GCA_044377005.1 Bacteroidia bacterium | reverse complement strand
GGTTTTGTCCAAATTGAAGATCATTCTATGTATAGTTTAACAGCTAAAGGGATTAATCATATGTCACAGTTGTTGAATAAACAAATTTCAACTGATAATAATGATGTGAAATTGCTAAATGGAAGTAAATTTGATTCAAATAGTTCAAATTATAAAGTGATAGAGAGTATAGATTTCTCTTCTACTAAAGGATTAGATTTTCATAAATTTTTAAATAATTTCAATCTAAATACTCATTCAAAAAAAATATTAGCTTATGTTTACTTTTTGAAGAATGAACTTAAAATTGAAAAAGTTAGTTTAAATCATATTTATACCGCTTTTGTTTATTTGAATTCATCAGTTCCTAAAAGCCTTTATCAAATTATTAGCGATTTAAAAAATAAATTTAATTGGGTAGACTTTGATTCAACCTCAAATATTCAAATTTCAGATACTGGAGCTCAAATGCTTAAAGAATTTAAGTACTAAATAAAATAGGTTTTCTAATTTTTATTTTTTTTAATTACTTGTATAGATCTTCGTTCTTCCTGAATTGCTTCAATTTCAGTTAGAAATAATTTTTTAGATTTGAGTATGTATGGTACACCATTTTTAGTTGATTTTACATAACCAAGATTGTGTTTTTCAGTCAATCTTTTTTCGGGATTTTCAGAATAACCGATGTA
The DNA here is from genome assembly GCA_044377005.1 of Bacteroidia bacterium. Classification (GTDB taxonomy): domain Bacteria; phylum Bacteroidota; class Bacteroidia; order NS11-12g; family UBA955; genus JABMMZ01. The sequence goes on along the minus strand of JBILJV010000070.1, from coordinate 10,646 downwards.
ATACCTGTCAATTTTAGAAGAATATAATATATAAACGTAAAACATTATTAAACAAAAAAGCTCATCTTTCGATGAGCTTAAAGTACCCAGGGCGGGACTTGAACCCGCACAGCCGTGAAGCCACAGGATTTTAAGTCCTGCGTGTCTACCGATTCCACCACCTGGGCAAATGCGATTTAAATAAAAAAGCCCAAAGCTTGGGCTTTTTTATTTTTTGAGCGAGAAACGAGGTTCGAACTCGCGACCTCAACCTTGGCAAGGTTGCGCTCTACCAACTGAGCTATTCTCGCAATATATTTAAAGAACTTTTTTTCCCTTACGGGGTTGCAAATATAGAAAAAAAATTATTTTCGTAGCAACTTTTTTTAAAAAATTTTTTATGAACCGAAATTTATCTTATTGGGAAACCTCAATTCTATTGAAACCCTTTGATTTTATTGTACTTGGAGCTGGGCTTACGGGTAAACAAGTGGCTTTGAAAATTAAAAAAAAGTTTTCTTCGGCAAGAGTTGCTGTGGTAGATCGTTCTGCTTTTTCTTACGGAGCGTCAACAAGAAATGCAGGATTTGCCTGTTTTGGAAGTATTTCTGAGTTTTTAATGGATGCCAATGATTATGGAGAACCACTATTACTGAATTTAATTTATAAAAGACACAAAGGGATTCATCAGCTCATTTCAGAGTTTGGTGCTGATAAAATTGGATTTCAACCAAGTGGTGGTTATGAAATGTTTGAAAATAAAGAGGAGTTTGAATCAGTATTCTGTCAACTGAACTATTATAATCAGCAATTAAAGGCTTGTTTGGGGATTAATAAAACCTTTGATGTATTGGAAAATTATTCAATGAATAAATCCTATTTCCCCAAATCAATATTTAATGCACACGAAGGGCAATTAAATTCTGGTTTGCTTAATCAAACAATAGCTGATATGATGCATCGTGAGGGAGTTATCCCATTATATGGATTAAATATTGAATCTATCGATGCTTCTAACAATGGTTATACCTTAATGACGAATGAAGGTTTTGAACTTCTAACGAATCAACTAATTGTTTGTAACAATGCTTTTGCCTCTGAATTGTTGCCCGAATTAAATGTAGTGCCAGCACGTGGTCAAATAGTTTTAACAAAACCTATTGAGAATTTATCATTTAATGGGATTTTTCATGCTGATAAGGGTTATATCTATTATAGAACTATTTATAATAGACTGTTGATTGGTGGTGGACGAAATTTTTACCAAAAAGAAGAAACAACATCAACAATAGAAACAACAGATAATCTTAGAATCTTTTTAGAAAATTATATCAATCAATTTATACTACCTAAGCAAGCCTTTGAAATAGACATGCATTGGAGTGGTATTATGGGAATGGGATCCGAGAAAAATCCAATTGTCAAACGTATTGATGGTCATTTGTTAGTTGCGGTAAGAATGGGAGGAATGGGGGTAGCGCTTGGTCCTGTAGTCAGTGATGAATTGATGGCTCTTTTATAAAACAAGTTGATAGATAGGGTGATTAAAATCATTGATTTTTTTTCAATCTTTTAGCCTTTTCTTTTGTTTTAATACTATGTTTGCAAAGTCTAAATCATTAGAATGTATATTTAATTAATAAAATGAAAGAAAAAATAGCAATTATAGGCGGTGGTTTGAGTGGATCTTTATTGGCAATTTGCTTAGCCAAAAAAGGATTTTTAGTTGAGGTTTACGAAAGAAGAGGAGATATAAGAAAAGGTAAAGCAGATGCAGGTCGTTCTATCAACTTAGCTTTATCTACAAGAGGAATTGATGCTTTAAATAAAGTTGGTTTAGCTGAAAAAGTGCTTGATGACGCCATTCCAATGGATGGTAGATTGATGCACGATAAAAAAGGAGAAGTAAAATACCAGCCTTATGGTAAAAATGGACAATACATCAATTCAGTATCAAGAAGTGGTCTAAATATCAAATTATTGGAATTGGCAGATGAATATGAAAATGTTCAACTTTTTTTCAATTACAGATGTGTTGAAGCTGATTTGAATAACAATCAATGTATTTTAATTAACGATAAAGGTGAAAAAGTGATAGTTAAGGCGGATATTATGTTCGGTTCAGACGGTGCTTTTTCTGCAATAAGAAGTGAAATGCAAAAACTAAATCGTTTTAATTATTCTCAGAATTATGAAAATTATGGTTACAAAGAGTTGGAAATAGTGCCAGGGGACAATGGCTTATTTCAAATTGAAAAAAACGCATTGCATATTTGGCCAAGAGGTGAGTTTATGATGATAGCTTTACCCAATCCCAATGGTAGTTTCACTTGTACATTGTTCTTGGCTTACGAGGGAACATATAGTTTCGAGAATCTGAAAACAGAGAAACAAGTTGTAGATTTTTTTAATGAACATTTTGCAGATTCTGTTCCAATGATGCCAAATTTAGTTGAAGATTTTTTCTCAAACCCAACAGGCAGTTTGACTACTATCCGCTGTAATCCATGGGTGTATAAAAACTTTGCCTTAGTAGGAGATGCTGCTCATGCCATTATTCCTTTTTATGGTCAGGGTATGAATTGTAGTTTTGAAGATGTTAAAGAATTAGATGAAATTATAGATCATCATTATCCAAATTGGTCTAAAGTGTTTGAAGAATATCAAAAAGCTCGTATAATCAATGCAAATGCAATTGCTGATTTAGCTTGTAAAAACTTTGTTGAAATGAGAGATTTAGTGGGACGAGAAGATTTTATGCATTTCAAAAAAGTTGAACATGATTTAAGTGAATATTATCCTGAAATTTTTAAAAGTCAATACAGTTTGGTTAGTTTTTCAACACAACCATACAGCCATGCATTGGCTCAAGGATATAAAAATGAAGCCTTAATTAATCATATTATTGAACATAAGCTAGAAGGCCACGTAAATAATGCTGATGTTATGTTGCCTATCATTAACGGTTTTATGGGTGTATAGCTTTTGATAAGTTAAATGTATTATCCCCTTTCAATAATGAGGTAATCTAGTTATAATTTAATTTTATTTATTGCAATACTTTCAATAATTAATTCTGTATTTGCTTTATTATTGATTGAACCTAATGTAAAATCTATTTTGCAATCACTTGTTGGCTTATTAACTAAAATTTGATATTTAAATTTAGTCCAGGTGTCACTTTGTTTTACGACTCTTTTTAATAATAAATTTTGCAAATCAACATATTTATCTTTTTCTGTTATTAGCATAGTAAGAAAACTTTCATTGATGTTTTGTGATATTTTTATTTTTAAATTTAAATCTATTAAAACCGAAGAGTCATTGTGTTTTATTTCATTTATCATGAAACTTTGTTTGTCTTCAAGCTTATTTGCATCAATTTTAAAAACCATATTTGCCGATGTGTCTAATATCAATTGAGGATTGTATTGGTCAAACTTCCAAAAGTCGAAGGTGCTGTAGGCATAAAATGGATGCGTTTTTAGAAAAATCATTTTAAATTTATCTTTGTTCATTTCACAACTGTTTAGTATGAAATTTGAAAACTGATAGTGTAAAACTTGATTGTAAATTAAACTACTTATTCCTATGCTTATGAATGAGAGATAAAACCACTTTTTTATAAGAAAAGGACGAATAGAATAAGCAAATATTAAGATTATTGGTCCATAGAATTCAGTAATAGGTCTACACCCGAGAGTACACCCATAATGGATATAATACCAAGAAGCTATAATGTAAATGCTAGGGAATAAAATGAAGATGAATGATAATAATGCTTTGAATTTTCTTTGAAAAAGTAATGAAAAACAACTAAAGATTACTATCAAAGGCATTATAGGAGTGTATGTAAACCAACCGCAATTGTAACTCCATAATAATTCTGCAATTTGAGAATTAAATATGTTAAGGGTTTCTGTTTTATATGGATAAACAATCCAATCGCCTGTTTGCCAATGCCATAGTGATATTTGAATTAAAGGGGCAATAGATAAACTTAATATCAATGGTATTAAATGTCTTTTTAACTGATTTTTTATAACAGAAAAAGGAATAATAAATAATGGAACAAGAGTAATTAAAATATTTGCAGGTCTTATAACAACAATTAATCCTATGAGTAATCCAATAAAAAGAATGGTTTTTAATTGGGGAGTTTGTCTATAAATTAAACTGCAATAGATAAGGGCAATAAAACAAAAAAATGAATAGCTATGACTGTAAGCTAAATCATACGTTGTATAAAGTTGTAAATTAGTTCCAAAAATTACAACAAAAACCAATGACATAGACCAATACCAAGGGATGTTTAATAGTTTTAAACTTTTGAAAAGTAGGATTATACTCCATGAAATATAAAAGATGACTGAAAGTAATAGGATGAAATGGTAAGGTAATTCAAAGCCATTATAGGTTTTAAATTGTTGAAGAATAATGTTTCCTATTATAAAGAAAGGACTTTGTAATAAGGCAACTCCTGAATAGTATTTACAAACATTTTTATTGTTTTCTAATAGATTAACAACAGGAGGGAAGTAGCCATTAAAATTTTCTTGTTGCCTAATAGAACTATCAATAAATTCAAAGTTAGGGTCGTTATATATAAATAATGCTGGTAATATTAAATAATAACCTACTGCATCTTCATTGATTACTTTTTCGAATCTTTGATACTTGTTTGCAACGCTTAAAACTTGCCAAATGTATAATAAAATACATGCTAAAATAGCAAATTGAATTGGTTTGATTGATATTTTCAAAACCGAAACTCAGTTTTATTCTATGACGACTATTTGTTTGTGAACAAATTTGCCATTTTCTTTTGATTTTACAAGTAATGCATAGAACCCATTTGAGTAAGAATCCATTAAAATACTTTCTTTTTGGTTTGATTGAATGTTTTTTGTAATTATTTGTTTGCCATTCATATCAATAATAGAAACTTCAAATTCACTTTTCAATGGTGATAGTATTTCAATATTTATTGAACCACCCTTTAAAACAGGATTAGGGTATAGTTTTACGGTTGTGTTTTGAATAATTTCATAAGTAGTATCAATGGTAATTTCTCTTTTTGGTAAACCTGTTCTTAGTTTGTTAAGGACAAAACGCATCATAAATCCTTGTTGTTTGGTGAACATAGCGGCACATCCATCCAAAGAGTAATCCATATAATTTTCGGTCATGTCAGGTTTGTCATCAATAGACTCAGTACAAGTGTTTTGACCTGTGCAACTATAGTTTCTTGTTTTTGTGTTTGGTGTGTCAAAAATTCCATCATCAAAACTGCAACCTTGGTTGGTGTTAGGAGCATCACCCCATGTGTGTCTTAATCCTAAATAATGTCCAACCTCATGAATCATGGTTTTAGCTTCATTGTTATTGGAAATTGCCAAAGGATGATTTTTACCTATTGTTGAAAAATGACAAACAACACCTGTTTCAAGGTCGGTAGTGTCTTTCGTAGCACCTGTAAAATTCCAGTTAGGTGCATTAGTTGGAGGCGTTGCAAAGCCTAACGTCATAGAAACTTGGTTAGGGAAGCGCATATTGCATACCCATACATTCATGTATTTAGTTGGATCCCAAGCCGTTTTACCACCTCGATTGGTATATTTCATATCGGTTGAATATTGACCATATATATTCAAAGAAAATGTAGTTTTGTTAGTGAATGTTCGAGTAACACCATCGGTTGGATTTCCGCTAGGGTCAACGGAAGCCAATACAAATCTGATTCTAGTGTCACCTCCTACAGGTTTAAATATAGGACGAATTCTTTGAGTATCTGCCGTTTGGTGATTGAAAGCTAGGTTTAATTCATCTAATTGTGATTGAATGTAAGAAAAATCAATATTTTCGTTGTTGTTATTATACAACACATGAAAAACCACAGGGATGGTATAAGTAACAGTGTCAGACGAAACTGTAAAATTTCTTTTATTGTTTTGTTGAATGAAATACTCATTCATGGCTTCTTTGTATAGATTGTTTTGCCAATCTAGATACTGAGGATTTCTTTTTAGAATTCGGTCAACCTCCTTTTGGTAACCGCAAAAATCGTTGTCTATTAATTGTGCTTTAGTTAATAAACTAGTAAATAAAACAAAAAGTAAAAGTATATTTTTTAACATAGGGGTATAATTAATGGTCTTTATTGTCCTTTAAATTGGGGTTTTCTTTTTTCGTTAAAGGCTGCAACACCTTCTTTATTATCATAACTGCTGCCTGCTGTTTCTTGGCAATAGGCTTCATATTCAAGCATGGTTTCTAAGTCGCTATTGAATGATTTGTTAAGCATTTTTTTCATTAAACCAATGGCTTTAGTAGGGGCATTGGCATAATACTCTGTTATCTTAACAGTTTCTTCATCTAATTGTTCAGCAGGTACACATCTGTTTATCATTCCCCAATCAAGTGCTTGTTTGGCAGTAACTTTACTTCCCATAGTGCTTAACTCAAAGGCACGTGCACTGCCCACAAGACGTGGTAAGAAGAAAGAAGAACCGCTGTCAAGAACTAAACCCACATTTATAAAGACTTCAATTAGACTTGCTTGCTCAGAGGCTATAATAAAATCAGAAGCCAATGCAAGCGAACATCCTGCTCCTGCGGCAACCCCATTTAATTTACAAATAATTGGTTTAGGCATATTGCGCATTTCACGAATAATTGGATTGTATCGTTTGTGTAATGAATCAATAAAAGAACGTTTTTCAGCGCCTGCAATTGCTTTTAAATCTTGACCACTACAAAAAGCTTTTCCCGCTCCTGTAAGTACTACAACTCTGGTTTCTGGGTCTTTTTTTGCTTGTTTTAAAGCATCTTGTAATTCGTAACTTTGTTCATCATTAAAGGCATTAAAAACATCGGGTCTGTTCAGAGTGATGGTTGTAACGTTGTCTTTTTTTTCAAACAGAAGGCAATTGTATGTCATGAACTACAAATGTAATATAAATTTTATTTTTTCACAAATTGGTGTTCAGTTAAATGTTGTTAGTTACTAATAGAGAAGCCATGCTTTGTATCGTTAAATAATAATGTAAAATGTATTTAATACTAAAACAAAAATGATGTTAATTTTCTTATTTGAAGATTTAATCATGTAATTATTGGTTTTTATTTAATAATTATTATTGTCTCAATGTTAAATAAATTGCCCTCATAAACGGAATGTATTTACTCGCATTTAGTTTTAAAATATAAAATAATATCAAAATGACAATCTTAGAAAAAGCCATCGAATCTTGTATCAAGTGTATGAACATTTGCGAAATGAATATTAAAAATGGACATAATTCAGGGAATTTTGCTTTTATACACCATTCTAGGGATTGTGCAGATGTTTGTAACCTTTGTGTTAAATTTAGTGCGCGAGATTCTGTTTACACCAAAAAAATGATGGCATTGTGTATCGAAATTTGTAATGTTTGCTCCGTAGAATGTCATAAAAATGAAGCCCATCATCCAACCTCAATGGCATGTGTAATGGCTTGTTTAAAGTGTGCCGAAGATTGTAAAAGTTATATAAAAGAAGCCATTAAAAATGATGTTACTACGGTTGTGTAGTCGTTAAGTTTGTTCAATAAAAAAAGCCCTAGTATTAGGGCTTTTTTATTAGTAATTTGTTGAGTTTGATTATTCGCCTATTTTGGCTACAACATCCATTAAATCATTACTTATTCCGGTAAAACTAAATCCACCATCATGAAACAAGTTTTGCATTGTTACGTATCGAGTGTAATCGCTAAACAATGAAATACAGTATTCTGCACATGATTCAGCACTCGCATTTCCCAAAGGACTCATTTTGTCTGCATAAGTATAAAAAGCATCAAATCCACCAACACCACTTCCTGCAGTTGTCATAGTTGGACTTTGACTGATAGTATTTACTCTTACTTTTTTAGCTTTACCGAAGTGGTAACCAAAACTTCTTGCAAAACTCTCTAATAAAGATTTTGCTTCGGCCATTTCATTGTAATCCGGGAATACTCTCTGTGCGGCTATGTATGTTAGGCCCACTATACTTCCCCATTCTTTCATTGCATCTTTTTGATATAAAGTTTGCATCAATCTATGGAATGAAATAGCTGAAATGTCAAGTGTTTTGTGCATAAAGTCATAATTAAGGTCGGTGTAAGGGTTTTTCTTTCTTACATTTAAACTCATGCCTATGCTATGTAACACAAAGTCTAATTGACCGAATTTAGCAATTGCAGCATCAATTAATTTAGTCATGTCTTCCTGAACTGATACATCGCAAGGAATAACTTCCGAATTAGTTTTTTCTGCTAACTCATTGATAGTTCCCATTCTCAATGCAATAGGAGCATTAGTCAAGATAAACTCAGCGCCTTCTTTGTGAGCCAATTCTGCCACTTTCCATGCGATAGATTTGGTGTCAAGTGCACCAAAAATAATTCCTTTTTTTCCTTTTAATATCATACGTCTAATTAATTTGCAAGTTTAATAATAGGAACTGAGATTTCTAAATCATTTTCGTCTAAACATCTCAATATGTATATTCCCTCTGGTAAATGTTCAATATTGATACTCAAATCATCTGTTTTGTTAACTGAAAATGATTTTCCAGTTCGGTCGTAAATCATAAATGAATGAAGCGATTCTTGGTTGAACCTTACAATACCTGTGCTTGGATTTGGGTAAAATTGAACGTTGTTATTTTTGTTTAATTGAATTTTATTGATGTGTTTTACAAAAGCTTTAGAGGCAGCACCCAAATTGAAATAGGATCCCGAAGCTGTTGTTTCTTTTTTGATTGTATATACGAAATAAGTGTAATCTCCGCCTACATAATTGCTTGAATCAGTATATACGGTGTCTTTAATAATATAAGGTGTTGCTTTAATGTAAATGTTTTTACTAGTATCTACTCTATAAATAGCATAGCCATCAAAATTGCCTTTGGGCTTGTTCCATTTTAGTGAAACTCTTTTGTTTACACTTGTTGCAGTTAGACCTTTAACTGCAGGTAAATGTCTGTTGCATAAGCTTGGGTCACCCATTAATGCCATGTGTACAGAATTTCCTGAGCCATTAAAGCCGCCATCGAAGTAAAACGTAGTGTTATTGAAGGATTCTACAGTCCCAAATCCAATGTTTTTACCCAATCCCATGGTGTGAATATACCATTTTGGAATTCCACCCCAAAAAGAGGCCAATGATCCTTTTGCAAGTGGTGCTTTTAAAAAGTTATTGGCAATATCCCAATCCCCAAAATAGCTCCCTGCTAATATTGTAAAAATAGATTTAATAGAGTCGTTTACAAAACTATTGGTATTCCCAATACCATTGCAGGAAGTGTAACTCCCTGCACCGCAACCATAAGTCCATAAGTAACTGTTGCTTTTTAATGTTGTAACATAATCTATGTTGTCAAAAATACTGTCTATCGAAAAGAATCCTGAAAAATTATGATAAGCAGTAGAGGCAAGATTGAGCGATGTAAAATTGTTGTCAATTAATGCTCTCTCTGTGGTTTTTGTTTGTCCTGTTCTCCACAAATGGTTTCTGTTAAGGTAGTTTTTTGTCAATACGGTATCAGATTTCCCAAATGCTGTCATGCCAAATAAATCTACTCTACCAACTTCTAACTCAACTTTTGAAGGGAATTTGACATGGTCGAACTTGCCATCTCCACGTAAATTATGATGTCTTGTTTGTGCGCCAGTAGTCATTACTACTGAATTGTCCGTCCAATCTCTGTCAATATCACCATAATAACCATCTGATGGCCAAGCACCTGTATGGTTGCCTTGTCCTTCAATATGACCATCAGGAGGAGGGAAATTAGAGCCGTCTCCAGTGTAACCGCCAGAATAAGGAACTGGAACATGGCCCAATATAAATAGGGATGTTACGGGTTTGTTTTTTCTAGCATTAATATGGTTTTTTAATTTGTTTTTAACCAGTATAGCAGTTGAAGTTCTATTGACATACAATTTGCTCACTTGCCAACCTTCAGCTTCCAAATCATTAAAAAGTCTATTAATTTCAAATGCCAATGGAGCCAAATAATTACTGTCTATTAACAATACAATTCCGCCTTTGTATGGTGTTTCTTTCAATTCATTACCTGCGTAAATATAACCAAAAGATACAGCATTATTGCCATTAGCTGTTATTACTCTGTATTCACATGCTTGTCCTTTTTTAACATTGATGTCTTTGTAGGATGTTGCATTGGATGTTAGTGTTGCAATTGGATTCCCCCAATCATATTTTTGTAGGCTATCTCTTTTATAAATCAATATTTGTCCGGTAAATGTACCAGGCATGGCAGGCCAAGTAAGATTGATGCCACTTGCATCTGCTGATGCGTTAATCATTAATACTTGAGTTTTGGCAACTTGAGCTTCAATTTTAAGTAGGCTCAAAAGAGTCATTGTAAAAATTAGTAGACTTTTTTTCATTTGTTAATTTAATTTTTTAATAATAATTCAGCTTTGAATTGTTGATTTTGTTCTATCAATACAAAATATTTCCCAGAACTTAAGCTTTCTATCGAAACAGGCGTTTTTTCTTGAATATAACCAGATAAAAGTAGTTTTCCTTGAAGGTCAAAAATTCTGTAAATGGAGTTGATTCCGATCTGTTCATTAAAATTAATAAACTCTGAACTTGGATTGGGATAAAAACTT
>JBILJV010000069.1:0-11529 GCA_044377005.1 Bacteroidia bacterium | reverse complement strand
ATTGATTAAAAAATGACTGTAAGTAATGGCATTATTTTTACTCAAATAAAACAAGCCTAAAAATAAATTTAGTCCAAATAATATTAGAAAATACAAGGATTCTGTTGTTCCAATATATAGAATGGTAATTACAAATGACAACGAAATGGCAACAACAACACTTGAAATAATGGCCATCAAACCTGTTTTATTGACTACTTGAGTTACAATTTTATAGGGATTATAATAAATGATAAAAAGCAGGAATAGTAATACAAGTATCAACCTTTCTATGATATTGATTTGATATAAAAAAAGCAACCCAATTAGTAAAATGAGAATTAGGATTTCGTATTTGGATTTTATTGTATTCATGTTTTATATTTTTTATTGACTCTTACCTCCCGATAGCTATCGGGAGAGCTTCAGGGTATCGGGGTCGGGTGAACGACAATAAGGATGTCATCTTAAAAAAAACATTGTTACCGCAAGTATTTATTAGAACTTACAGTAACAATGTATAAAAATATATTAATTTTAATTTTCCATTTTTTAGGGCGTATTCAAACTTTTACTCAAATAATAATTACCTTCTTTAAAAGTCAAGATTAACTTGTTCTCAGAAACTAAAAACAAAGCTTTACTTTCACCAATTAAAATGGAATCATCTCCAATAAATTGAATAATTTCTTGTTCTTCCAACTCCATTAATGGTGAATATATCTGTAACTTTTCTTCAGAAAATTTAAAAATCATTCCAGAATAATCTACCGTAGTTAAAAGGAGATCTTCAATTTTATTTATGTTTTCTGATGTCCTCACAAAACTATCTAAATTCCAAATTCCACTTATTGAAGAACCAACTGAAACTTGTTTGGGTTTATTATTACAAGAAATAATTAAACAACCCATTACTAAGATTATTATTTTACTATTCATTTGCATTTGCAGTTATCTTTTTCATTTCAACGATAATACTTCCAAATGGAATGACCTCTAGTGGTTCCTCTAAGCCTGTCTCACTATACACGTTCATTTTGTATCCATTACTTTCATTTCCAGTTTTACCTCCGTTACCGCTTTGGTATGCAAGTCCTACAAAATGATGTTTTTTCCCTTCTCCATCTGTTACCCATAAATCCCAATGTTTTAAACTAGGAGGACAACACATTTCCACTTCAATCCAACCTTTAATTTCCCATGTTTTTCCATTGGCGTCTTTTACTGTTGTATTAATTTGAATTTTTTTTGCTGATACATCGTTTACAAATCCTACTAATCCAAAAAACATTAAGACAGAGAGGAAAGACAATTTTACTACTTTTTTCATGATTTTTTATATTTATTTTTTTTCTTGCTTACTCTTACCTTTTTCAGCTTACAGGGTATCAAGGTCGGGTGAGCGGCCTTCTCTTTTGCCTTTCAACACTACAAATTAATATAGATTTTTTTTGAATAAAAAGGAATACATTATTCCACTTTTACTCTATTTTTTGGAATAAAAGTGGAATAAAGACCAATAATGTCACAACTATGCTATATTGTTTAAAACAACTTTCAATTATATGTTTGTAACAATGAATAATGAAAACGATTGGATTTTACCTAAAATCAAAAAACTTATAAGAGAAAAACAAACTAAACTAGAAATCTTAGCCAAATTTATCGGCATTTCTCAAGGTGAGTTATCAAAAATATTAATTGGGGAAAGGCTTAATTACTATAAACACATCCCTGCCATAGCCGATTACTTTGAAATTCCTTTTTTATCTTTAGTTTGTAATGAGAATAAAATCAATTCCTCTATTTCTTATCATCCTGATTTACAATCACTAAACTACAATATCAATCAATTTGAAGCAATCATTAAAGCCAAGGAAGCCAATGTAAAAACCCTAGAAGTTTTGGTGATTAACTTAACAGAAAGTAAAGAAAACTACAAACGCAAGTACGAAAGCTGTAAAGAAAAATTAAAGTTATGTGAAAGTGAAAAACAATAATACAACTACTTTTTTACTGTAAGTTTACCTATAAATCTTCAAACTCATTTCCCCATCCACGCTCAAACTCGCTCTGTACATCCCTTCGCTATTGAACGGCATTTCGATGTTTCCCATGGCGTCTATGGCTACCAAACCGCCTTCCCCTCCTATTTTGACTAATTTATCCATCACCACTAGGTCACACGCTTGCTTTAATGTTAAGCCTTTGTAGGCCATTAAACAGCTGATATCATAAGCCACTACACTTCTGATAAACAATTCACCATGTCCAGTACAACTGATAGCACACGTCTCATTGTTGGCATAATTACCCGCCCCAATAATAGGCGAATCGCCTACTCTGCCAAACTTTTTATTGGTCATGCCCCCTGTGCTAGTGGCAGCGGCAATATTTCCCTCAAAATCTAGTGCCACAGCGCCAACCGTTCCCATTTTGTTTTCAGACTTGGCGGTGTGGTCGAGTTGATAATTTTCGGTATCTCTGATCTCTAACCATTGTTGGTAGCGGTGTTCGGTGTAAAAATAGTCCTCTTCAGTCATTGACATTCCTATGGATTGGGCAAACTTTTCTGCACCCTCACCTGCCATCATTACATGGGGTGATTTTGTCATTACAGCATGGGCCAATACAACTGGATTTTTGATGTTTTTAATACCACAAACCGCCCCTGCTTTCAGGTGTTTGCCTTCCATAATAGCAGCATCCATTTCGTGCTTACCAAGACTGTTAAACACTGCGCCTTTGCCAGCATTAAACAAAGGATTGTTTTCCAACTCAATCACCGCAGCCAAAACGGCTTCAGTAGAACTACTTCCTTTTTTAAGCACAGAATCGCCTGCCAATAAAGCCGTACGCAAACCTTCAAGATAAATCTTTTCAAGTTCAGGAGTTAACAAATGAGGTGCTATGGTACCGGCACCACCATGTATAGCTATGGCTGATTTTTGATTCATAAAATTTTGATAGGCAAAATTAATTTAATTTTTCTTCATTCTTAGTTCTTGATTTTTACATCTTTTGCTAACTTCTAAACCGAATTTCCTAATCTCATTTTTTTCCTTTTGTTAGATTGCCGCTTTATTATTAAGTTTGCAAACATTAACAAAAAAATATGGCTGTAGCGATAAAAATGCCCAAAATGAGTGATACCATGACAGAGGGCGTAGTTAGAAAATGGAACTTTAAAGTAGGTGATACCATTAAAAGTGGTGATATTTTAGCAGAAGTGGAAACAGATAAAGCCACTATGGACCTAGAAAATTATGAAAAAGGCACCATCCTTCATTTTGCCATTGGCGAAGGCGATGCTGCACCTGTCGATGGCGTTATTGCTATTGTAGGTAAAGCTGGAGAAGATTTTTCTGCCTTGTTAAGTTCAGGTGCTTCATCTGCCCCTACCGCTCCTGTTGCCGAAACTGTTAAAGTTGAGACAATCGCTAGTAATCCAGTTGTTGCAAGTGCGCCAGTTCAAACTAGTTCAAGTGACAACCGATTAAAAGTATCTCCATTAGCCAAAAAATTAGCAGCTGAAAAAGGGGTTGACTTGTCAAACATTGCTGGTTCGGGTGAAAATGGAAGAATTATTAAAAGTGATATTGAGAATTTTAAACAGTCAAGTACAACAAGTGCTACTTCGAGTGTTTATATAGCTGGCAAAGAAAGTTTTGATGAAATCAATGTGTCTCAAATGCGTAAAACCATTGCGGCTCGTTTGGCTGAAAGTAAATTTACAGCACCACATTTCTACTTAACCATGGAAATTAATATGGACAAGGCTTTGGAGGCTCGTGCTGCTATTAATGCAAGTGGCGAAGTAAAAGTATCTGTTAATGATATGATTGTTAAGGCTTCTTCAATTGCTTTGGGCAAACATCCATGGGTGAATGCAAGCTGGTTGGGTACAAAAATTAGATTAAATCACCACATTCACATTGGAGTAGCAATGGCAGTAGAAGATGGCTTATTGGTACCGGTTGTTAAATTTGCCAATCAAAAATCATTGTCTGCTATCAGCAGTGAAGTGAAAGAATTCAGTATAAAAGCGAAAGATAAAAAATTACAACCTGCAGATTGGAGTGGTAACACATTCACTATTTCTAATCTAGGTATGTTTGGAATCGAGGAATTTACTGCCATTATTAATCCCCCAGATGCTTGTATTTTAGCAGTGGGTGGAGTTAAAGAAACAGTAGGTATCGTAAACGGACAAATAGCCAAAACAAACGTAATGAAAGTAACCTTAAGCTGCGATCACAGAGTAGTGGATGGTGTGGTGGGTTCTAAATTCTTAAATACCTTAAAAGATTTATTGGAAGAACCAGTGAAGATGCTTATCTAATAATTAAGGAATAGAAATTAGAGGTTAGTATCCAACAAATAATCTCATTCAATATATTTATTTCATTTTTTATCCAAAAGATTCACATTATATACGTTAATAACCGTGTTTATGGAATAAGATGAGAGAAATAATTCCGAAGAATCGGAAGTTGAGGCAAAAAAAAACGAAATTTTAAAATGAAAACTAATTTCATAGATGAGCTGAGATGGAGAGGGATGCTTCAGGACATTATGCCTGAGACAGAAGCTTTATTAAATAGCAAACAAGTTACAGGTTATATTGGGTTCGACCCCACTGCCGATTCTTTAGGTGTAGGCAATTTGGTGCAAATAATGACTTTGATGCACTTTCAAAGATGTGGGCACAAACCGATGGCATTGGTTGGTGGCGCAACTGGAATGGTTGGTGACCCAAGCGGAAAAAGCGATGAACGCAATTTATTGAGTGAAGATATTTTGCAACACAACTTGGCTTGTCAAAAAGCACAATTGGAAAAATTCTTAGATTTTAACTGTGGCGATAACAGCGCTGTTATTGTCAATAATTATGATTGGTTCAAGGATTTTAGTTTCCTTGGATTTATTCGTGATGTGGGTAAACACATTACAGTAAACTATATGATGGCAAAAGACAGTGTAAAAAAACGTTTAGAAACGGGCATGTCTTTCACCGAATTCAGTTACCAATTGGTGCAAGGCTACGATTTTTACCATTTATGGAAAAACCATGGTGTGATGCTGCAAATGGGCGGTAGCGACCAATGGGGCAATATTGTTACAGGTACAGAATTAATCAGAAGAATGGCTAGTGGCGAGGCATATGCTTTGACAACGCCGTTAATCAAAAAAGCAGACGGCACTAAGTTTGGCAAATCAGAAAAAGGCAATATTTGGCTCGACGCTAACAAAACTTCCCCTTATCAGTTTTACCAATTTTGGTTGAATGCAGCCGATGAAGATGTGGTGAATTACATCCGTATTTTCAGTTTGAAAGGCAAAGAAGAGATTGAAGCTTTAGAGAAAGAACATTTCATCAATCCAGGTGCTCGATTATTACAAAAAACCTTAGCAGAAGAAATCACCATCAGAGTTCATTCTAAAGAGGCATATGACAAGGCTGTTAGAGCCTCAGAGATATTGTTTGGTAAAGGCACAGCAGAAGAGTTGGCAACCATAGAGGAATCCACTTTGTTGAGTGCAATGGAAGGTGTTAAACAAGCGGTGGTTTCCCTTTCAGAACTTGAAAATGGCATCCCTATCATTGATTTTTTAAGTGAAAAAATACAGTTATTACCAAGCAAATCAGAGGCCAAAAAAATGATCATTGGCAATGGTATTAGCATCAATAAAGAAAAAAATGCAGACATCAACACAGTCATTAGCTCAAAAGATTTAATCAACAATCGCTATATATTGGCACAAAAAGGCAAAAAGGACTATTGTTTAGTAGTAATTGCATAAGAATTTAATAGTTTCAAGTACTTTAATTTGTATTTTTTTTATTTAATTTTATATTTAATAGACACTAATACTTATCATTAAGGTAAAATAAGTTTGAGTCAAGTTAAAGCATGAGGATGTTTAGTTTCAAACTATTTAGAATAAGACAAAGAAACTATTTTAACCTTTTATATCAAGCTAAAACGATAATTTGAAATCCCATCCATTCTTATTAACTTTGCCCTAACTTATGTTGAACATACAAATAAAAGCTAAAGCAAGCGTTACTGACCATATTATTACCATAATTAACAAAACTGGTTTTAAGTCACTCAAAACTTTGACTCCTAATGAGAACAAAGCTGTTTTGGAAGCCATCAAAAACAAAAAACAATGGCTTTATTTCTTCAATGGAGAATTGTTTCACTTTATAGTTATTACAGAAAATCCAAACCATTGGGAGCAAAAAGAAAAATTAAGATCTGTTGGTTCTGAGCTATCAAAACATCTGAATCAAAACAAGATAGGACAAGCAGCTATTTTTTCTGAGGAGGCTTCGTCTGCACTTGCCCTAACAGAGGGTATTGCTTTAAAAAACTATCAATTTTTAAAATACAAAACCAAATCAGAAGACGTTAAAAACACATTAACTTCCATACACATAGTATGTAAAGAAATGACCGAAGAAGCGCTTCATGAACTTAACACAATCATCAAAGCAACTTATATTGCTAGAGACTTGGTGAACGAACCACAAAGTTATTTAAATGCAATTCAGCTGTCAGAAGAATTCAAGAAACTCAGTAAAGAAGCTGGTTTTAAATTAGAGGTTTGGAATGAAGCTAAAATAGCAACACAGAAAATGGGCGGACTTTTGGCTGTAAACAAAGGCAGTAAAATACCTCCTACTTTTAACATCATGGAATACAAACCCAAAAATGCAAAAAATAAAAAACCGTTTGTATTAGTTGGTAAGGGTATTGTTTATGATACGGGTGGATTAAGCTTAAAACCTACGCCACAAAGTATGGATTTCATGAAATGTGACATGGCTGGAAGTGCAGTTGTTGCTGGTGTTATGTATGCTATAGCACTCTTAAAATTACCAATACATGTTGTTGGATTAGTTCCTGCTACGGACAATTGGATTGGCGAAAACAGTTATGCACCCGGCGATGTAATAACGATGTACAGTGGCACAACTGTTGAAATATTAAACACAGATGCAGAAGGTCGATTGGTATTAGCAGATGCTTTACATTTTGCTAAAAAACTAAAACCAGAGTTAGTTATTGATTTTGCTACATTAACAGGCGCAGCTGTTAGAGCGATAGGGCCATATGCTTCGGCGATGATGGGCACTGCAAATGATGAGTACAAAGGACAAATGTTCGAAAGCAGTTATGCAGTGTTTGAGCGTTTAATTGAGTTTCCATTGTGGCAAGATTACGCAGATGAATTAAAATCATCGGTTGCGGACATGACCAATTTAGGCAAAGGAGAAGGTGGTCAAATTAGTGCTGCTAAATTTTTGGAACATTTTACAGACTACCCTTGGATGCATATAGACATAGCAGGTACCGCATTTAATCATGCAGACAAAAACTATCAAACAATCGGTGGTACAGGTGTTGGGGTTAGAATGATGATAGATTTTTTAAGCAAACAATGTTCAACAACAAATAAGTAATATGAAATTACCTATCATAGGCATCTCACAAGGCGACCCTAATGGAATTGGGTTTGAAGTCATCTTAAAGACTTTTCAGCACTCTTTCATTTACGATCACTGTATTCCAGTGTTATATGCCAATCCAAAATCATTTACTTTTTACAAAAAGTTATTGAATATGGAACAACCTAGTTATGTGTTGATAAGAGACATAAAAGAAGCAAAACCCAATCAGCTCAACTTAATAGTAAGCAGTCAGGAAGCTTTCGAAATTTCACTTGGTAAAGCAGATGAAGGTTCGGGTAAGGAGGCCTTGATGGCTTTGGACAGAATGTTAGTAGATTCACTTGCGGGCCATTTAGATGCAATTCTTACAGCACCGCTTGATAAATCGACTGTAAAAACCGCAGAAGGCTTTACAGGACATACAGGACATATTACCAAAGCCTATAAAAAACCAGAGTCATTAATGGTATTATTTAATGACGATATTCGTGTGGGTTTAGTTACAGAACATATTCCAATTAGTAAAATAGCACAAACTATTTCAACTGAATTAATTGTAAAGAAATTGAGAATTGCCCATGAAAGTTTAAAAACAGATTTTGGCATTAACAAACCAAAGATTGCATTATTGGGTTTAAATCCTCACAACGGCGACAATGGCAAAATGGGTCAGGAAGAGCAAACCATTATAGAACCTGCCATTAAACAAGCCAATGAAGAAGGTATTTTTTGTATGGGTCCATACAGTGCTGATGGTTTTTTTGGAATGAAATTGTATTCTAAATTTGATTTAGTGATGGCAATGTACCACGACCAAGGTTTGATTCCTTTTAAAAGTATGGCTTTTGAAGATGGTGTTAATTACACTGCAGGCCTTCCAATTATTAGAACCAGTCCCGACCATGGCACAGCTTACGACTTAGTTGGCAAAAACATAGCAAGTAATTTAAGTTTCACCAACGCGTTATTCGAAGCCGTCCATTTGTATTATACCAGAAACGAATCAGACGAGTTATCAAAAAATCCACTTAAATATTCAGAATTTAAGCGTGAGAGATTTAGACTAGAAAAAGGTTAATTTTTTCTCTTTAAACGAATCTAGGGTCAGTTTCCATTACATGACCACAAGATTTACAAGTTCGTAAATCTTCATTACCATAAAATTCCTTAAAACGAGGAATAAAGTCTTTTTCTATATCATTTAATTCAAAATGATAAGTATGTAAAGAATGGTTACATTTTTCGCAAAACCACATTAATCCGTCAGTAAAGCCTTTTCCTGCACGCACTCTTTCTATCACTAAACCCAAAGAATTGGCAGAACGAACAGGAGAATGTGGAACCTTAGCTGGTAACAAAAACATATCACCAGCTGTGAGAGGAATATCAACCGCTTTACCATCTTGTTGAATTCTAACATTAATATCACCTTCCAATTGGTAAAAAAACTCCTCTGTTTCATTATAATGATAATCCTTACGTGCATTAGGTCCAGCAACCACCATTACTATAAAATCTCCTGCACCAATCGTTAAATTTTTATTTCCTACGGGCGGTTTCAAAAGATGTCTATTCTCTTCAATCCACTTATTAAAATTAAAAGGGGGTGTTATGTTTGTCATGCTTCAAAAATAGTTTTTTTTTTTACTTTTGTTAAAATTATCATTTATTTTCTCATATTCGCAGTATGAACAAAGAGAGCGAAGATATAGCCCCAATAAATATACGAAAGGTCTTTAAAGACAAGAATCCAAAGTTAGTGAAATGGCTTCCTGGGTTTATTTTTAGTTTTTTGGAGCGTTTGTTACATCAAACGGATATGAACAGAGTGATTGAGAATACAAGAGGAAAAAAAGGAGTTGATTTTGCGAGAGGATGTTTCGATGAGATTGGTGTTACCATTCAGTCAAGACATCAAGAGAACGTTCCCAAAACAGGACGATTAATATTGGCATCTAACCATCCATTAGGCGGTTTAGATGGTATGGGTTTTATCAGCGAAGTACATAAAATAAGACCAGATGTTCGATTTATAGTAAACGATATTTTACTAAATGTAAAACCTTTACAAGGCATATTCTTGGGTGTAAATAAACACGGAACAAATGCTAAAAATTCTTTAATAGAAGTTGAAAATCAATTTGCATCGGAGAGTGCAACATTAATTTTCCCTGCAGGTTTGGTTTCTCGCAAACAAGATGGTAAAATATTTGACTTAAAATGGCACAAAAGTTTTATCACAAAATCTGTGAAATATCAATCTGATATTATTCCGGTATTTATTGATGGCAACAACAGTAAACGCTTTTATAATATTGCTATGTGGCGTAAAAGATTAGGTATTAAATTAAACATTGAAATGCTCCTATTGCCAAGTGAAATGTTTAAACTAAAAGGCCAAACAGTTACAATCTATTTTGGGAAACCAATACCAGCCTATTTAATTAAAAACATAGGAGAACATCATAAAATAGCAAATGCGATGCGTCATTTTGTATACAAATTAAAAGATGAACCATATGCTGATTTTGAAACATTTTACAACCAATTTAAACAATAATAGACTAAATTTACACACTTAAAAAGAGGTATGAATGAAATAATAGCGCCAATTGATCGTGACCTATTAATTAAAGAACTTGAGCAAGACCACTTTATTCGTCCCACCAATAATGGTGGTAACGAATTGTATGTGGTAGACTGCCATACAGCTCCAAATGTTTTAAAAGAAATTGGGAGACTTCGGGAATTGTCATTTAGAGCTGCAGGTGGAGGCACTGGGAAAGATTGTGATTTAGATGAGTTTGATTTTGGGCCAAGCGCCTACAAACAACTAATTGTATGGCAACCACAAGACAAAGAAATTATTGGAGGTTATAGATACATTAAAACGATAGATGCAAGGCAAGAAAATGGCGACTATCATTTAGCGACCACAGAGATTTACGAATTTAGTGAAAAAATGAAAAATCATTATTTTTTATCTACTATTGAGCTTGGACGATCGTTTGTTCAGCCCAAATATCAGCCGAGTGCCGAAAACAGAAAAGGCTTATTTAGTTTAGATAATTTATGGGATGGTTTGGGAGCACTGATAATAATGCATCCTGAGGTTCATTACTTCTTCGGTAAAGTTACAATGTACACACACTTTAATAAAGAGGCAAGAGACTACATATTATCATTTATGCATCATTATTTCCCTGACCAAGAACAACTTATTAAAGTAGAACATCCTGTTGAGATAGAACATGACACAGAATCATTTAATGATTCATTAAAGGGTTTAGATTATAAAGAGGGACACCATTTATTAAATAGCAAAGTAAGAGAATTAGGCGAAAATATTCCTCCATTGTTCAACTCATACATGAATACAAGTCCTACTATGAAGACATTTCCGACCTGTATAAACCATCATTTTGGTGACGTCGAAGAGACTGGTATTATGGTTACAATAGCTGATATATATGAGAGTAAGAAAGATAGACACGTAAGTTCCTACATAAAATATTTAGCTCAAAAAGAATAATTAATAAAAACTTAAAAATATTTTTTGTCATTCCCGAAAAATATTTATATTTGCACTCCTTTTAGGAAATTCCTTGATAGCTCAGCTGGTTAGAGCGAGTGACTGTTAATCACTAGGTCCCTGGTTCGAGCCCAGGTCAGGGAGCAAGAAAAGAGAAAGCCTCACAGAAATGTGAGGCTTTTTTGTTTCATCTAAAATGTCAGTAATTTTGGGACGACTTCTACATATCTCAATAAATAATAAAGAATCATGCAAGACTTTATGGACCAAGCCGCAAAAAATGGCGTAATACTTTATAATAAAGGAAAGTGTCAATTTTGTGGTGCAAACTATCAAAGAGGGATTTTTGAATGTATGGAAAACTACAACAATGGACTTGCATTTTTAGATTTTAACGATTCGAAAAATCATTTGTTTAGATTTTTAAGTGTTGATGCTCATGCCTTGCAACACCCAGAAATTCACGGTCGATGGAGCAATCATTTTCATTTAACAAGGTTGCATTTAATACTTGAAAAAAAGCAAACATGGGACTACAACAAATCACCCCTTCTCA
>JBILJV010000068.1:0-11536 GCA_044377005.1 Bacteroidia bacterium | reverse complement strand
TAGTTTTTCTTCCGCTATTAACATCTATAACGTGCATAGCTTCAGTATGTTCAATAATAAGGTAAGCACCGTTACTGAACATTACATTTTTCCCAAATGAACTTTTAATTTGTTTGTCAATTCCAAAGTGCTGATATATTGGCACTTTACTATTGTAATATCTAACCAATGATTCTTTGCCAGGGGCAATATTGGAAATATATTCTTTAAGTTTAGCGGCATAATCAGAATCATTTACATGGATATTGGAAAATTCATCATTTAATAAATCTCTTAGTAAAGCTTCTGTTCTTGAAATTTCACCGAGTACTTTTTTAACAGGGTGTGCATTTCTCGAATTAGCGATAAGTTTTTCCCATTGACCAATTAAATTATTGAGATCAAGTTCAATTTCTTCGATTCCAGCATCTTCTGCAACAGTTCTAATTATGATGCCAAAATTAGCAGGCTTGATTTTATCAAGCATTTGTTTAAGTCGTTTTTTGTGACCTACATCTGCTATCTTTTTGGATATAGAGGTTTTGTCCCCAAAAGGAACAATAACAGAGAATCTACCGGCAAAAGAGAGGTCGCAAGTAATACGAGGTCCTTTTGTGCCAATAGGTTCTTTAAAAATTTGCACAAGTATCTCATCACCTTTTTTGAGAAGGTCTGAAATTTTACCTGTTTTTACAATAGGTTCTTCAGTTTCAAACTCAGCAAGACTGGCATTTTTAAGTCCACCTTGTGTCACAATTTTACTTAGCTTTTGAACCGATTTGAAATGAATTCCTAAATCGGTATAGTGAAGAAATGCGTCTCTTTCGTGACCCACATCAAGGAATGCCGCATTCAAATTTGGCATTATCTTTTTTACTTTTGCTAGGTAAACATCTCCAATTTGGAAAGATGATACATGGTCTTCTTTATGTAGCTCCGTTAATTGTTTATTGTACAATAAGGCCACATCAATGCCATTTGAGTTCTTATCAATGACAAGCTCATTCACAACAATTGATTTTTATAAATTAATGACTAGAAAAAATTATTTTTTCTTGTGACGATTTTTTCTCAATCTTTTTTTGCGTTTGTGGGTTGCAATTTTGTGTCTTTTTCTTTTTTTTCCGCTTGGCATAATTATCTTTTATTTTATGGTTTTGGTTAAACTTTGGCCTTTTTTATTCCAAAGTTCTGATTCTTCTTTGTTTCCCATTAATGCATAAATCTGACTTAATTCAAAGTAGAAATCTGAATTTTGGGGTTGCAAAGATACTAATTTTTTAAATCTTTCAATAGCTTTTTCAAATTGATTTGTTTCAATTGACAATTTCCCTAAATAATATAACGCATCTAAGTTATTTGAATCCACTGTTACTACTTCTTTTAACAATAAAGCAGGACGCATTAAATCTGATTGACTTTCAGGTGCTTGCATTCTGTTGATATTGTATATTGAAACGGCTAAATCTATTTTAGCTTCGTTGTTTTTAGGTTTTAAAGCAAGGGTTTTTTCTAAATTTTCTCTTGCTTTTTTGGTTAACATTAACTCGTTTTTTTCAGCTTCGTGGTTGTAAAGTTCCATTAAATAATACTTTGCTGCATTGTGATATCTAGTTGAACTATTTTGTATGCTAGCAAGCTTCTCTGATAAAATAGCAGCATATAAATACTGTTTCATTGTGTCCAATAATTGAATTGATAATGTCAATCTATTGGTGTCAGTACTGCTTAAAATGTCGGGTTTTACAACAGTTGTACTACTTCCAATGTTTTTAATTAATTTATCAAATTCTTCTTTAATAGAGGCAGATTGGGCTTGGCTTTTTTCTTTGTTTAAAGCTTTAAAGTCGATACTTGCATCACTTCTGTTTAACCCGAAGTAAGTTAATGAGGCTGTTAAAACAAAAAAAGCAACCCATAAGGTTGCTTTTATGAGAGATTTATTCATTTTGCAAAATTAATATTCTTTTTCCTCTTTTTTAGGAACAAAGTTCGCAGGAATTGAAGTTTTGATTTTTTCAACAAATACTTTCGCAGGTTTAAATTTAGGAATAAAGTGTTCGTCAATTACCAATGCGGTATTCTTAGAAATATTTCTAGCCACTTTTTTTGCTCTTTTTTTCAAAATAAAGCTGCCAAATCCACGAAAATATATATTTTCGCCGCTTGCCATGTTGGATTTCATTACTTTGAAAAATGTTTCAATTGATTCAGAAACGATAACTTTGTCGATACCAGTTTTCTCTGAAATTTCGCTGATGATGTCTGCTTTTGTCATATATTGTATTAATCTTCTTATATTTAACTACTTAAACGCAAAATTATGCAAATTGTTTTAAATATTTTACAATGGTATCAAAAAAATAAAAGAGATTTGCCTTGGAGAGCAACCAATAACCCTTATTTTATATGGTTGTCAGAGGTTATTTTGCAACAAACACAAGTTATTCAGGGACTCAATTATTATTATAAATTTATAGAAAGTTTTCCAACAGTAACCCATTTAGCTTCTGCACAACAAGAAGATGTGTTGAAATTGTGGCAAGGTTTAGGTTATTATTCAAGAGCTAGAAATCTACATAAGGCTGCCCAAACTATAGTTTATAATTATAATGGCATTTTTCCAAGTTCATATAATGATATATTAAAACTTTCTGGAGTTGGTCCATACACAGCTTCTGCTATTACCTCTATGGCGTATGAATTGCCATATCCAGTTTTGGATGGTAATGTTTATCGTTTTATTGCACGCCTTTATAATATAGACTTGCCTATAAATCAACCCAAAACTTACACTGCTTTCCAACAGATATTGTCGGAAATGATGGTAAATCAAAAACCATCCACTTTTAACAATGCCATGATGGAAATGGGTGCTATGGTTTGTAAACCTGTTCAACCACTTTGTCAAAATTGTCCTGTTTTGACTTTTTGCGAAGCTTATAAAAAAGGAACAATTAATCAATTGCCGGTTAAATTGAATAAGGTTAAAATAAAAACTAGGGTTTTTAATTACATTTATTTTAATCTTGAAGGAGCATTTTATTTGGAAAAACGAACTCTAAAAGATATTTGGGAAAATATGTATCAATTGCCTTTAATTGAGACTAATACGCTTATTGATGAATCGGAGATAGTATTGATGTTGAAGGAAAAAAAGTGGGGTGATGCATTGAAAGTTAAATTTGAAATGGATTTGTCGCATCAATTGACTCATCAAAAAATATTGGTTAAAGTATGGTCTTGTAATGTTGATAATAAATCATTTAGAACTGAAAAAGAATGGATTAAAGTTGATGAAGATTCTTATAAAAAATATCCAATTCCCAAATTGATAGAAAAAATAGTATTACATTTGCATGGTTAATTAACGTCATTTTAAGTTATTATGGTAAATAAAGTGTTTTTATTAGGTCGATTAGGGAAAGACCCTGAAGTTCGATATTTCGATAACAACCGTGTTGTAGCAAACTTTACTATGGCTACTAATGAGGTTTTTTTGGACAAAAGTGGAAATAAAATTGAACAAACTGATTGGCACAATATAGAAATGTGGGATGCCTTAGCCAAAAATGCTGAAAAAGTTCTTAAAAAAGGTAGAACATGTTTTATTGAAGGAAAACTTAAAAATGAATCTTGGGTTGATAAAGATGGAAATAAAAAAAGTTTAATTAAAATACGAGCTCTTCAATTTCAACTAGTATCATCACCAAGCAATGTAATGGGTGATTTTAACGAAAGAACAGAAAATGGTCACGATTCTCATATTGATCCCAACTCTTATTAATTCATTTTTTTAATGATTTCAGACGACCCTTATCCCATATTTTTTGTGCTTCAATCGATCATTGATTTTCAATTGATTCAAGAATCTATTCCATCAATTGTTGGATCTTTGTTATTGATTGTAGTTTTCTTAATTTTATCTGCCTTATTTTCGGCCTCTGAAAATGCACTTTTCTCATTGTCTTCTAAAGATATGGAAGAGATTAAAGGTCATGAAACGCCCTCTAATAAAGCCATTTTGACACTTTTGCAAAATCCTAAAAAGCTACTTGCAACGGTTTTAATTGCTAATAACTTTGTTAACGTCTCCATGATTATTGTTAGTTCAAGTTTAATTGATTCTGTTTTTGTTTTTAAAGATGAAAATGTTGAATTTATCATTAAAGTACTAATGGTGACTTTTATATTGCTTTTGTTTGGGGAGGTAATTCCTAAAATATACTCCATTAAAAAGAATCGTTTTATTTCCAAATTCATGGCATTCCCTCTCATTTTTTTAGAGAAGTTGTTTTTTGTTATCATAGTTCCTCTACTTAAATTCTCCTCGATAATTGATAAAAGAGTTAAAATTCACGAACACACTGTTTCTGCAGATGAACTTACTCACGCAATTGATATTACTTCCGATTCAAAAACAGGAATGGAAGAAAAAGAAATTCTAAAGGGGATTGTTAATTTTGGGAATAAAACCGTTAGACAAATTATGAAGGGAAGGGTTGATGTTTCTGCACTAGATGTCAATATTTCTTTTAATGAACTTCTTCAAAAGGTTAATGAATTAGGATATAGTAGATTCCCTATTTATGATGAATCCTTTGATAATATTTGTGGTATTTTGTTTGTCAAAGAAATATTGCCACACATTAATGAGCCTGACCATTACGATTGGAAAAAAATATTAAAACCTCCTTTTTATGTACCTGATACCAAGCGCATAGATGTGTTACTCGAAGAGTTTCAAGAGGAACGTAATCATATGGCAATAGTTGTAGATGAATATGGAGGTAAGCTTGGTATTGTTACTATGGAGGATATTTTAGAAGAGATTTTTGGAGAAATAAATGATGAATTTGATGATGATCAAGTCAATTACAGTCGTTTGGATGCCAATACTTATGTCATTGAAGGCAAAATGTTAATCAATGATTTTTGTAAAATAATTGATATAGATAGTGAGTTTTTTGAAAAAGTTAAAGGTGATTCTGAGTCAGTAGCAGGAATGTTAATGGAAATAGCAGGTAGAATTCCTCAACTTAATGAAACAATAATTTACCAAAATTTTAGTTTTATTGTCGAAGCTGTTGACAACAGAAGAATTAAACGTATAAAAGTAGTCATTAAATAAAATGTTAAAATGGTTCGCAATATTGAATGTCTGTTTCGTAATTTATAGTTGCGATAGTCCTGTTTTTTCACCCAAGCCGCATGCATATCCAAGATTGTATTTGCCACAAAAACAGTATTTAACATTTGACACTACTGCACCTTTTTCTTTTTTGTATCCATCGTATGCTGTGATTGTTCCTTACGAAAAAACGGAAACAGATTGGCATCCGCATTGGTATAATATTCACTATTTGCCTTTTAATGCAACATTGCATTTGAGTTATCTCAAGTTCAATAACAGAGAAGAGTTTAATGATTTATACGACGATACAAGAAAATTAGTTTACAAACACGATATCAGAGCCGAAGAAATAGAAGAAACAGAATTATTTAAACCACAGTCTAATATTTCAGGTGTTATTTATGAACTTAAAGGAAATACAGCCACAAATCTTAATTTTTATATTAGCGATGGTCAACAACATTTTTTAAGAGGGGCGCTTTATTTCAATACAAAAACAGAAATTGATAGTATCTCTCCGGTAGTTGATTTTTTAAAACAAGATATTGTTAAAATGATAGAATCTGCCAAATGGAAAGTTTCTAACTCGCAATAAATTGTGTAAAAACTTTCTGTAATTTAGATTGAATTGGGTTATTTTTGCAAACACATGCAAACCCAATTAAAAACCATCAAAAGTGCCCTTATTTCTGTTTATTACAAGGATAATTTAGAACCTATCATTCATTTATTAAACAAAATGGATGTTACTATTTATTCTACAGGAGGTACTTTGAAGTTTATTAAGGATTTGGGGGTAAATGCCATAGCAGTTGAAGATTACACAGGTTTCCCTGAAATTTTAGATGGTCGTGTTAAAACTTTACATCCCAATATTTTCGGTGGAATTTTAGCTCGCCGTGACCAAGAAAAAGACCAAATGGAATTGGCTCAACACCAAATTTCTCCTATTGATTTGGTAATTGTTGATTTGTATCCTTTTGAAGAAACAATTAAGAACACCTCAAATGAAGCTGATATTATTGAGAAAATTGACATTGGTGGTATTTCTTTGATACGCGCAACCGCTAAAAATTTTAACGATACACTTATTGTCTCAGACAGAAACCAATACCAAGCTTTAATTGATTTATTGGCTGAGAAAAAAGGTGCAACAAGTATCGAAGATAGAAAAATATTTGCAACCAAAGCATTTATGACTTCCTCTCATTATGATACGGCTATTTTTAATTATTTCAATCAATCGACAAAATTGCCTGTTTTTAAGCAAAGTATTCATGATAGTAAAATATTGAGATATGGCGAAAATCCTCATCAATCTGCCCGTTTTTATGGACCAATAGACGACTTATTTAAAATTCATAATGGTAAAGAATTGTCTTATAATAATATGGTGGATGTTGATGCTTCATTGAATTTAATTGCTGATTTTGAAGAATTAACTTTTGCGATTATTAAACATACTAATTCATGTGGCTTGGCAAGTCGCTCTAATGTAAAAGAGGCTTATTTAGCGGCTTTAGCGTGTGATTCAACGTCTGCCTTTGGTGGTGTTTTAGCTTGTAATGCCCAAATTGATGCTGATGCTGCTAATGAAATCAATCAACTATTTTTTGAGGTAATATCAGCCCCATCTTATACAGAAGAAGCTTTAGAAATACTAAAATCTAAGAAAAATAGAATCATTCTTGAATTAAAACAAATTCCTAAACCTAAGTCTATATACAAAACTCTTTTAAATGGTGTATTGGAACAGGATTATGACATGGTGCTTGACAAAGCGACTGATTTTAAAGTAGTAACTAGCACAAAAGCAAACGACTCTCAGTTGTCTGATTTGGAATTTGCTATAAAAGCTGTGAAACACTTAAAATCAAATGGAATAGCATTAGTAAAAAACAAACAACTTATTGGAATGGGTTGTGGTCAAACTTCAAGAGTGGATGCTTTAGAGTCCGCAATAAAGAAAGCAAATGCTTTTGGTTTCGATTTGCAAGGAGCAGTCATGGCCTCTGAGGCCTTTTTCCCATTCCCAGATTGTGTGAACATATCTGCTCATGCGGGTATTAAAGCAATAGCACAACCTGGCGGAAGTATAAAGGACCAAGACAGTATTGATGAAGCCGAAAAACACCAACAAGTAATGGTGTTGACAGGCGTTAGACATTTTAAACATTAATTATCGTAAGTGGTCGATACCATTTGTTTAGAGAAAAGGACAAGTATTTTCACTTTTAATCGTTGTTTTTTCTTTTAAATATTGATTAATATAAACGTTAACATGATTGTGTTTTAATTAAAGATTTTCTAATGATTGTTAATCATTCTCATATTAAAGTTACTAAAATGAGTGTTGTTTTTTTATCACTGTCAATTCTTAATTGTCTAAAATAGTTATGGCCATTTTTTTTAATTCCGAAAATGTTTAATATTGCACTTATTAACCTATTTGTTTAATCAAAATAATATAATCAATGAAGAAGAAAATTGGATTTTTTATACTATGTCTGTTTTGTATAGGTAATGCCTATTCACAAAAACGCTTAACAC
This sequence comes from Bacteroidia bacterium, assembly GCA_044377005.1. Classification (GTDB taxonomy): domain Bacteria; phylum Bacteroidota; class Bacteroidia; order NS11-12g; family UBA955; genus JABMMZ01. The sequence goes on along the minus strand of JBILJV010000068.1, from coordinate 3,873 downwards.
ATATTGGGGTAGCCTTTAATAATTACGTTACAGCTAAACCAATCACTGGTTTTTCTAAATTATTTACAACCCAAATTCACCCCGGTATTACCGTTTCAACGGGGTTTAATTGGAAGGAAAAAGAGAAATATCAACTTATGCAAACTTTTAAAGTTGGTGTTTTTTATCACCGTTTTATTCAAACCGGGGTGCCATTGTATTCTGAATTCATGTACCGTTATAAACCAAGTTCTAAAATAGGTTTAAGTGCAGGGTTAGGTGCCGGATACTTACACATGTTCCCTGGAGATGAACATTTTCGTCAAAATGAAAGTGGTGGATGGGATGTTATAAAAATGAAATCTAGGCCACAAGGGATGATTAGTTTGTCGTTAGGAATAGATTATCAAATTACATCAGCAGGGAATAAAGCATTTATACGTTACCAAAATGTTCTTCAAACGCCATTCGTCCCTGGTTATGTACCTCTATTGCCATACAATGTTTTTCATATAGGTACTACTTTTCCACTTGTAAAAAAATAATTTAAAGCACTCACACAATGACTAACAAAATATTAATATTCACTATTCTTTTAGTATCGGTTTTTGCTTGTAAAAAAGCTGAAGTAACTAGAAAATCTGAAGTTTGTAATTTGACTATTGCAGACAGTAGTGCCTTACATCCCAAACATCAATTGTTTAGTTCAATTCTGAAAAAATACCAAGAAAAAGGATTACCTGGCGTAGCTGTTATGATAGAAGATGAAAATGGCGTTTGGATGGGCAGCGCAGGTAAAGCTGACTTAAAAGCTGGGACAGATTTTAAGCCTTGTACTGTTGCCAAAGTAGCTAGTATTACCAAAATGATGTTTGCCGCTGCGGTTATGCAATTGAGAGAACAAGGAAAGGTGAATTTAGATGACAAGATTTCGAAATGGTTGGATGCCGATATTATTAAAAATGTTGAAAATGCTGACAAAGCAACTATTCGTGATTTGCTTCAACACAGTACAGGAATATTTGATATCATTACTGATTCTGATTTTTATTTAGCAGTTTTAAACCAACCTAATAAAAAGTGGACAGGAGAGGAATTAATAAAATTTGCCTACAATAAACCAAAAACAATGGATTACCAAGTAAATGCCACAAAAGGATCATACAGTAATACCAACACTCTTTTGTTGTCAATGTGCATTGAATCTATAACAGGAGTGGGGCATCATGAATACATGCGTCAATTGGTTATTAATAAAGTAGGTATGAATAATACTTATTATCAAAGTCACGAAGAACTTCCTAGTCAAACGGCTCAAGGTTACTACGATTTGTATAACAATGGTACTATCGTTAATGTCTCAAATTTGGTAACAGGTAGCGGTAATGGTTATGGTGGTATATACAGTAATGTTATCGATTTGCATAAATTTATCAGAGCTCTTTTTATTGAAAAAACTTTGGTTAATCAAGCTTCACTTGATATTATGACTACCTTTATTTCTGATGATGACTTCAGTGAACTTGGTGTTGGTTTATTGAGACAAGGTTATGGAATTCACAAAGGGGTAGGGCACAGTGGGCGCGACCTTGGATACAGTGGAGGTGCACATTACTATCCAACAAAAAATAATCGAATTTTCATAAATCTAGTTAATTATGGCACCAATGGTGAAACCAAATTAAGAAAAGTGTTTTACGACATGCGAGATGAGTTTGCCAGAGAATTGACTAACTACTAAGCATCATGATACGATATTCTTTGGATTTGGAAATAAACAAGTCCAAAAAGCAATTGAATTATAAGGATTCCATTCAATTTTTAGGTTCTTGCTTTTCTGATCATATTTCAAAACAACTTAAGTTAGCAGGTTTTAAAGTTGCTGATTCGGTAAATGGAGTCGTCTTTAATCCACTCAGTTTGGCTGAACCTTTGCTTAGATTTATTCATGCAGAACCATACACTGAAGACTGCCTTTTTTTTAATAATGGATTGTATTACAGCGATTTTCATCATGGTGTTTTTGCTTCTTCCGAAAAGTTAACTTTATTGAATGATATCAATCGTAATCAAACTGAATTTGAATCTAAATTAGCCCAATGCAAATTTCTCTTTATAACCTTTGGCTCGGCCTATGTATATAAAAGAGTAGAAAATAATAGACTCGTTGCAAACTGCCACAAACAAGCGTCTAATTCGTTTAATAAAGAGTTATTGTCAATCAATGAAATAGTGGATTTTTACAAGCCAATTCTTCATTATTTAGAAGAAAAATTCCCGCAATTAAGTGTGGTATTTACGGTTTCTCCTGTCAAGCACTTAAGAGATGGTGTTATAGAAAATCAATGGAGTAAAGCAACCCTATTGTTGGCAATTCATCAGTTGATAAATAATGCTAATGTAACTTATTTCCCCTCTTATGAGTTGTTAAATGATGATTTAAGAGATTATCGTTTTTACGAATCGGATGGTGCACACCCTAATCATATGGCTATAGAATATATTTTCAATAAGTTTAAAAAGGTTTTTTTTGATGATATAACCTCTAAATATTTTGAAGAGGCAATTAAGTTGTCAAAATTAAAAAGTCATATTCCTATTCATCAACAAGGAGATGAATATAAAAAATGGATTCTTAAAATAGAGGAAATGGAATCTGATTTTAAACTAAAATACCAATTATAAAAGCTCGAAACTAAACGTGTGTTTAATTTCTTTGCCATCTCTTAATTCAACAGAATATTTACCTTTCTTGTATACTGCGTCCTGTGTGAATTCTATTTTGATCTTTTGTTGAGTGCCATTAAAAGTAATATCTTCCTCATGTGTAAAAACATCATCAATATTAGTAAGTCTACTATTGCTATTACTTAAAATAATACCATCAGGATTTTTAATTCTAATAATGTACTTTTTGTTAATTGGTTGGTCGGTCAATTTATTGTTTAATAAATCAAAAGTAATCAATAGTCTCTCTACTTTTTTTGCTTTATAAATTGGCGTAAAAATTCCCTTTTTGTTATATTGTGGTTCTACTCTTATTGGACCAACATTTGGCTGAGCGGCAATGTTTACTTTTTTGGAAAGAGTCTGTTTGTCTTTTTCTAATTGATTAATAGTAGATTCTTGTTCATTTAATTTGGCAAGATAAGCTTCGTTTTGAAGTAATAATGAATCAACTCGTGTTCTAAAAGCTAGGTTGTTATTTCTAAAAACAGCAATACTGTCCTTCAAGGCTCTGTATGATTTGCCTGAACCGCCCTGACTGATGAGTGCACGCAATGAATTGATTTTTGACTCTTTTTCATTTAATAACTGAAGTAAGCTGTCATTTTCTCCTTGGTATAAAGAGATTTCTAATCGAAGGTTTGCTACTTTTTCTTGCTCTATTGCAAGTTCATTGTATAAGCTATCTCTTAATAAATTTAAAGATTGTAAAGTGTCAATTTTTGACAAGGCTATGTCTGTAGAATGTTGCTCTTTGTTCCATAAAAAGATATTAGAACCTACAGAGCCAAGCAGTAATAATAAAAGTAAAACAATAGTTACGGTTTTGCCTTTTCCTGATTTTTTTTCTTGCGCAGAATCGTCCATTTTATAATTGATTATTTTGCAGCAATATTAATAATTCTGAGGGACTTATACTAACTCTACTTACTTTCAATCTTTTTTTAGTTAAAATTCCAGTCGGAAATTGTTCGATATAAAGCTTGTTGTTGATTTTTTGGCTTGACTGTCCAATCATCCAATTAATTTGATTCCGTCTTATGAAAGTCCTCAATTCTTTAGGAGTTTCTCCGTAATTAAATGTGATTAAATTAATTTTGTCACTATAGTTTAATTGAATATTTCGAAGTGTAGCTGTGTCTTTTTGAAAATTCTCTTGTTCAAATC
>JBILJV010000067.1:0-11783 GCA_044377005.1 Bacteroidia bacterium | reverse complement strand
AAAATAAAATTACCAAAAACAAAAGCATGCAAACTAAAGCAGATAAGTAATGTATTGCAATAACCATACCTAACAGTGTCGCAATTCCTTTTCCACCTTTAAATTTGGCATAAATGGGGAAAATATGTCCTAATACAGCTAATAATCCAAAAAGCAATTGTAAGTTTACAAACCGTATGGTACCCATTTCTACAAAAGGTAAATAACGAACCAATGATGCTGCTGTTAAACCTTTAACAACATCTAAAAGTAATACAAAGGTACCCGCTTTTTTTCCCAAAACTCTAAAAGTATTTGTTGCCCCTGAGTTTCCACTTCCATGAAATCTAATATCAATTCCATAAAAAGCTTTGCCAACCCAAAGTGCTGTTGGCATCGACCCTATTAGATAGGAAACAATTGAAAGTGCCAATATTAAAATCAATTCCATGTGGTGTTCAAAAAATTCTTAAGCCTGCAAATATAAATAAAAAAATGATTTGTTTTTTCAAGTTCAATTACTCGTCTAATTCAATGTCATTTCGTTTCAAGAAATTCTCTTTTTGACGCTCTGTTCCTATACGAATTACAAATTGTTCATCAGCTAATTTTTGTGAGGCCACTTCGATAGCAGCTAGCAATTCTGCATTACTTGTTGCAAACAACATTGAACCTTTGCTGTATTCCATATAAATCCAATCACCATTATCGGTAATAAAGTATAGATATATTTTATCACTACCTCTTCTTTTTTCAAGTGAGATAGTTGTAGTATATTTTTTGTTAATTACTGTTCCATTCATTAAGGCCAAATGGATAGGACCTGATGCTATGAATTTTCTTCTAACTCTGTTGAAAGCAAAATCAATATCAGTAAATAAAAATCCTGAATTAAAAGCCCCTTCAGGCGTAATGACACCTGAAGATTCCAATGAATTTGAAATTTTGTTTGCCACTCTTTCATCTTGATTTAATTCGTGAATAGCTTTTATATTTTCTTCTGTATTGGCAGCAGTGGTAGGCACACCTGCCCCCTCTGCTGATAATACTTTTAACATCGCTTTATTTATCTCAGTTGGGAATGGAAAATCAATCAATGTCATTAGGTTGAATCTATAAGTACTATCACCTTTTGCTAATACCGCATTACCCGCAGACTCAAAACGAACTTTAGGCGCTACAACACGGAAATCAAAAATCCCTTCAGCATAGACACTTTTGTCTTTTTCATTGAATTGCATGTAGTTCCCTTTTAGTGCGTCATTTTGAAGCTTTTCTTTGTTCCCAACAAAAAATGCATCTTTGGTTTTATCATAAAACAAAACACCTGTGTCCGATTGTAATTCAGGGTCACTATATCTTCTTTTTAAATCCAACATAATAGGATAAACATGATTACTATCGTTAGCAAAATACAAACCAACTGATAATTTTTTATTATCCTTGTCACGAGGATTAGTAATGTCAATTATTACATTTTGTGGATCAACGACGTTCCTATATCTCAACCATAGTGTTTCCATGTAAGCAAAGCTATGCATTGGTCGCACATAGCCTATAAATTCAATCGGTTTACGAATACTTAGCACTTCAAATAAACCTTTAAATGCTATTTTATCATCTAATCTAAAATTGCTTTCATCCGAAATTTTTCCGTATCCAACCAAATTTTTATTTGTATTTATTCTGATACTATCTAAGAACAAAGGTTGTTCTTTTTTGTATTTGTCTATGTATCTATAATAACCTGTAGCTGACAAAGAGTTGCCTCCTAATATAGTTGTTCTACAATTTTTAATATCGTGGAATTTGTCAGTTTTGTTGGCTTCAATTCTTGAACTATCCAATCGGTCCATCATTGCTTTTTCTCTTACAATTGCTTTACCTGCAAACGGATAAACACGACTATCGGCAACATCTATAAATGGAATTTTCTCCATATTAATGACATATTTAACCAAATCAAATTTGGCAAATGAACATTCAAACTTTAAGCTATCTGTTTGATTAGGAGGCAATCCAACAAATATTGGCTTGATACCCGCCATAGCTATTCCTGGTTTTATTTCCATCATCTTTTTATTCATATCCCATTTGTAATCATTCATATTGCTAGAATATTGATTGTATGGGAAATGGGTATATGAACCAACAATATTTGACAAGAATTTACCTTCACGTTTATCAAAATCTAAATCACCTTTTACATTGTTACTTTCAAAAGCAAATTTGTTAGGGTCGACAGCAAAAATTTTGATAGAAGAGTTCATTGCATTTGCTTTATTTTTTCCAAAAACCATGTCCATACTAGTAAACATTGCTTCGTTCCATTTTAAATGACCATCACCTCTTAAATCTTCTGGTGATAATGTCATTTTACCATCAAAAGCATATCTTGATTTAAAAATTGAGAAATTACTATCAATTCTGGTTTGTATCATTCTATCTTGTTTCGGGTACCATTGTGTTTGAATATTAACACCAGCAACCAATGGATATTTAGCACTTTCAGGCAAATCAAAACTAGTACTAACGCCTGTGGTAGCATCGGGCAATAATAGATAATCAGGTGATTTTGAAACAGAAGTTTGGTAAATTAAATCTCCATTACCATAAAACCCTCTATTACTTAAATTAATGGTTAAATCACCTGTTCCTTTACCTCCATACATTGGTAATTTAACTTTATCCACAAAACCTAAAGAATAATCGGGTTGAATCCTTGCAGTATTTGGAATATCAGGAAAAATACCATCTGAAATGAGTGTTCCCGCGAATCCAAAACCGGCAATTGTAAAGTTATCCAAACTATCAATAGTAAACGGGTCGACTTGAAATTTGAATCGGTCTGCTTTATAGGCATGGTTGTGTGTTGATGCTCGGTCATAATTTATTTCCGAACCTCTTTCTGCTATAAAAATTGGATATTCCGCATAATCTTTGAGCCCCGACTTATTATTGGGTTTGTCAATCAATATTCTACCGTATGTATTTGAAAGTACACTGTTTACTTTACGCAATGCGTTACTATTCATATCGGGATAATAAATAACCATGCTATCCATGGTGGTATTATTGATTTGAAATTGAGAGTAATTAAAGAAAAAATCTTTTGAATAAAAGTCTATTCTACCAGCTCGCATCATTCCTGAAAATTGTGCATTTTTGTTCTTTTTTATAACTACCAATTGTTCATTAGGGACTGCTACCACATTTTGTGAATCGCTGAATGTAAACCTTCTTACACCTTCCAATTTCAAGTCGTGAGAAAGCATATTATAAGTAATATTAGGACGACCGCCTATAACACTTTGAAATCGTATTACGTCGTAATCCTTTGTCCCTTGACTGTTTGAAATCCAATTGTATAACTTGTCTTTTACATAAATAGAATCATTATCTTTATTGTAATGAATAAATCCATCATCGGCCAAATCCATTACCAATTGTGATAAATATTCTTTTTTTGAACCGATTCCATTGGCATACTGATCTAAATTAAAACTTCTTAATCGATTTTCACGGCAATATTGGAACATTTTAGTAAGGGGATTCATAGCCAATGCACCTTGTTTTTTGTCAAATAAAAATTTCTTGAAAAAGCTATTAGTTTCAACATAAGCGGCCTTGTCATTGGTCATCATATCAAAATCTATAAACGGTTGTTTCTGATCCCACAATATTTGATCGACTTCTATTTCTACCCCATGGTAATTATCGGAAAATGGCATCCTCATTAATCCATCTGTACCACGCGTAATGGTTACTTTCTTATTAACTATATCGTAAGAAAATTTAGCATTCGGATGAGTGATAAACCCTGTATCTACAACTATTGAAATAGCGGCATGTTGAGACATTACTTTGTTGGAGTCCAAACGGAAAGTTTCTGACCTAACTGTCATCATAGGTTTCCCTTTATACAATAATTGAATACTTGACTGACCGTCACCAAAGTTTTGGCTGTTTATTTTGGCGCCTTTCATTGAAAATCCTCCCAAGTATTTTGCTTCTGTTCCAACGATATCTTTTATTTCTATACTTGGTTCGTAAGCAACAAATTGTGGAAATGGGGATGTTTTAATTAAATCAATTGAATTACTTTGAGATATGCGTTCGGTTAATCTTCCTAAAAGTGGTTGTGAAGAAATTTTAGGATAAACCATTTGAGCCGAATCAACAATAAAACCACCTGTATTCATATCTATTTTATGTTCCATAAATGAAACATAAACTTCAGATTCCGTAAAACCAACACGTTCAAAATTAATTCGTCCTTGAGTTCCTTCCCAGTTTTTTTTGTCGGGATAGAAAACACCAGAAGCATTAAATATTTTAACTTTATCTAAACCAGCCTCACATATTAAATCTAAATTTTTGAACTGAATACTAACTTTATTCTTTACAAATCCAAATTCAAACTGACTACTATTACTATACCATCTTAATCCATTTGACTGAACTAAAGTATTGTCTTTGAATAAAGTATTGGCCGTTTGCAGAAAAAACAAATAATCTTTAGGCTTTTTTTCCAGTAATGCTTTGGTAATTTCTTGCCATTGTTTCAAGATATTTGGACTAAATTTTTTTTGAGAAAAATAGTCTAAATTCATTAACATTAATTCCAAATAAGGGTCTCTTGCTAAATTCTTATACATTATTTCATTTGAAATAGAGATAATAAACTTCTTTTGATCTGGCGTATATTTACCTGTTTTCCAATTACTTGAAAAAATATCAGTCATTTTTTGAATCTCTGTTTTTTTAGATTCCTTCATGAATTTTGAAAATTCTTCAATAAAAATAACTGGATCAGAATTAAAACTAGTTTGAGCTTGAACTGCAAACCAGGATGACCAAAAGAAAGTAAGAAATATGAAACATCTAATCATGTTGCTAAATTAACTTAGAATAATTAGATTTATTGCACAAGTTGTGCCAATATTATTTTAACAAACCAAAAAAGGAAAAACTTTAGTAATCACCGTTAATATCCGTCAAGGCTTCGAATCCATTTTTAGTAATTAAAATAGTGTGTTCGTATTGAGCAGAAAGTTTTCCATCAATGGTTCTAGCTGTCCAACCATCCTTACGGTCTACTTTACATTTTGGCTTGCCTGCATTTATCATTGGCTCTATGGTAAATGTCATTCCTTCTCTTAGTAAAGGACCTGAGTTTTTTTTTGCTTTATGTTCTACTTGTGGGTCTTCATGAAATTTAAGTCCTACACCATGTCCACAAAATTCGTAAACCACAGAATAACCATGTTTTACTGCATGTTCATTGATTGCATAACCTATATTGCCTAAGTAATTTCCTGGATAACATTCTTTCATTCCAAGGTGCAAACATTCATTAGTTATCTTCATAAGTTTTTTTGAATAATCATTAACTTCACCAACCTCATACATTCTGCAAGTATCCCCATAATATCCATCTATAATAGCGGTAACATCAATATTGACTATATCGCCAAATTTTAAGGCGTATTCATTTGGTACTCCATGACAAACGACATCATTTGGCGAAATACAGGTAGCATGTTTATACCCTTTGTAACCTTTGGTAGCAGCTACTGCACCATGTTTTTGCAAAAAATCATCAGCAAGTTTGTCTAATTCAATGGTTTTTATACCTGGTTTAATGAATTGTTCTAAATATTTAAGCGTCTCAGCGGCTAAACGACTGCTTTTGCGAATCCCCTCTATTTGTTCAGGTGATTTAATAATAATGGCCATAATTGCCACAAAGATAAGTCTTCTTTTTAAGATTTATGGCTTGACGAACTTGTAATTATATATTAAAATGTTCTTTAAAGTAGTCAACAGAATATTTCAATCGACTTCCATACCAACTGAACATTTCCCCATCTACCAATTTTATGTTTGCCATTGGTAATATTTCTTGAAGTTGATCGATGTGTTTTTGTTTAAAAGGATATGGTTCTGAAGAGAGAAGGATTGTTTGTGGATTTAAGTTTACAATATCTTCTATTGTTAATTCAGGGTATCTTGATTTTTGAAAAACATTGGTAAACCCAATCGTTTCTAAAACATGATTGATAAATGTATTTTGACCAACCGACATGTATGGGTCTTTCCAAATTAGATACAAGCAGGTTCCTAAATTTTGAAAAGTTAATTGATTAAATGATTGATGTATTTGTCCAGAAATTAAATTTGCTTTTTCTAACACATTACATATCTTACCAATTTGATTAATCATAGAACAAGTATCTTCAATTGTGTAAATATCACTTAACCAAACTGGATATTTACTTGAAAGTTGTTCAATCATTTCCTGCGTATTTTCTTCTTTATTACCTATGATTAAATCGGGATTTAAGTCGTCTATTAATTGGAATTTAATTTTTTTGGTACCGCCAATTTTTGTACTATTTGAGAAATATTTTTGAGGATGAATACAAAACACTGTTTGACCAACAATTTGTTTTTGCAAACCCAAATCATAAAGCAATTCAGTTTGTGATGGCACAAGTGATATAATTCTTTGGGGAAATTGAGGTATTTCAACTACCCTTCCCATCATATCTATCCATGCTTGATAAAGCATATTATTAGGATTATAAATTACCTCGATTGGCTTGTTCTCTTTCTATTGCTTCAAACAAAGCTTTGAAATTACCTTTCCCAAATGATTTGGCACCTTTTCTTTGAATTATTTCATAGAACATGGTTGGTCTGTCTTCAACTGGTTTAGTAAACAATTGTAGTAAATAACCTTCGTCATCTCTATCTACTAATATACCAAGTTCTTTTAATGGTTCAATGTCTTCTTCAATAGGACCAACACGATCCAATAAATCATCATAGTAACTTGTTGGAACTTGTAAAAATTCAACACCACGTGACATTAATTCTTTAACTGTCTTAACAATATCATTAGTCGCAATGGCTATGTGTTGTGTTCCTTCGCCTTCGTAAAATTCTAAATATTCCTCTACTTGTGATTTTCTTTTACCTTCAGCTGGTTCATTGATAGGAAATTTAACATATCCATTGCCGTTACTCATTACTTTACTCATTAAAGCAGAATATTCAGTAGAAATATCATTATCGTCGAATGAAAGTATATTTTTGAACCCCATTACATCTTCATAAAATTTCACCCAAGGGTTCATTTGATTCCAATCTACGTTTCCAACACAATGGTCTACATAGAGCAAACCAGTTTCAGTTGGATTATATGTGCTTTCCCATTTTCTAAAACCTGGCATAAACACCCCATTGTAGTTTTTTCTTTCAATAAACAAGTGAACAACCTCACCATAAGTATGAATTCCACTTATTTTAACTTCTCCATTTTCGTCGCTCAAAGTAATAGGTTCCATATAGGGTTTTCCACCTCTTTGAGTAGTTTGGTTAAATGCATCATAAGCATCATCCACCATTAAGGCTAATGTTTTAACACCATCACCATGTTTTAAATGGTGCAAAGCGATAGGCGAATCGGAACGTAAAGGCGTAGTTAGCATTAATCTCATTTTATTTTGGATTAACACATAACTAACTCTGTCTTTAACTCCTGTTTCAGGACCAGCATAAGCTAAACTTTGAAACCCAAAAGCTGTTTTATAAAAGTGAGCAGCTTGTTTGGCATTACCTACATATAATTCTATATAGTCAGTACCATGTAATGGTAAAAAATCTACTTTATTGTCTGTCATAAAAAAAGAGTTTAGTTAAATTATTAATAGTATTTATAACGTTCGTCAACAACATCTCCTGCTTTTTTCAATGCTTCGTATGACAATGAGTAAGCTTGTTGTTTTTTCTGCATGTATAAAATATCTTGTCTTGATTTTAATGATGTAGGTAATTCAGGTTTTTTAATTTCATCAACAAAGAATAAGTGTACACCATTTTTACTCACAATTGGTTTGCTTATTTTTTTAGGTGTTAAACCAAAAACATAACCCACTAACGATATATCATTGCCTGTGAATTCAACAGCAGCTGCATTGAAAAAAAGATTTTGAATTGGATGTGCCATTGTGTTTAATTTAACCGCAATATCATCAACTGTTTTAGATGATTTAATGGCATCATTCATTTGTGATTTCAATTTCTCTGCTTTTTTCTCATCAATTACCAAACGAGTTAATTTTTCTTTTACATCTTCAAAATCAGCAGTACCTTCTTCTTTTATTTTAGTTAAATGAGCAACAATATAGAAATTGTCTGTTACTATTACATCTGAATAATCACCATTTTCGCGTTTATCATTGTATGACCATCTTACCACTTCAGAAGTCCCTGGAATTCCTGTCATCACTTTGTCTGTAGCTTTAACATTATTGGCGATACCTTTATTTAACTTGTATTTTTTAGTAATAACATCAAATTCTCCATCCTTACCTACTAGTTCATTTCTGAATTCAGAAACAACTTGATATAAACTATCTTGAGTTGAAGACAAAGGTTCTACTTTTCTTTTAACTTGAGCAATTTTGATTAATTGGTTTGATTTTGGTTGGTTTAATTTCAATAAGAACAAACCATAAGGGGCTTGAACAACAGTCGCATCACCAAAAGCTAAAGTTTTTAGTGCTTTGTTGAATTCCTCTGGCTGTGTACCTTCTCTGAACCATCCCATATCAGTAACTGTTCCCAGTTCACCTATGTAGTTTTTTTGTTGTAAAAACGAAAATGGATCAGCAGATGATTTAGATTCAGTAGCTAATTTTTTAGCTTTAGCAATTGCATCTAATGTATCTTGCTTTGTCGTTCCTTTCACGTAAATCTCTGCTCTAAATGCTGACATGTAACTTACAGAGTCTAGTTTTGTATCAATTACTTTGACTAAACTATATATACCATTGGCATATAATGGTCCAATAACACTGTCTTTAGGTGCAGAAAATAATTTTGATTCAATAGACTTGTCATAAGTACCTCTTGATTGAAAATAAGGATCATATGGTTCAGAACTATTTATTGCTACATACAAAGAGTCGTTATCTGTTGTTCTAAAGGTCGGAATTAATGCCTCAACTTCTTGTTTAATAGCTAATGTATCTTGTCTTGTAGGTAATACACTTACCATTATATATTCTAAATCTCTTCCTTCTTTTTGTTTAAAGTCAGAAGCATGTTTTTTTAAATAAGTTTTCAATTCATCATCAGTCACTTTAAAATCTTTGTCTTCTAAATTACCAAAATTTAGTGTGATTGATTTTCCTTTAGCTTCTGCAGAGCTTGCAAAAAAGTCATCTTCAGCATCTAAAGAAGTTGCATACATCGATTTGCTGATAAGTGAAGTATATTTTCTTGACTTGGTTTCTAATACAATTTGCTTAACGATTAATTCAAATTGTTCCATTGATTTGGGGTCTTTAGCTGCTACTTGATTTCTAAAGTTAATTACATTGGAAGGACTAAAAACGCCATCTTGACTAAAATATTGTTTAATAGTCGGATGAGCATTGTCAGAATATAATAATATTGATGATTCTTCTAATGTAACATCTAAACCTAATTTGAGATATTCTTTTTCAATAATATTTGCTTGTATGAATTGATTCCATGCATACATTGAAGCTTGTTCTTTGGTTTCATCGTTAATAGCTTGACCATTTGCTTCAAACTGTGCTAATATCTCTCTATACTTGGATTCAAACTCCTGAACGGTAATTCCAGTTCCATCTATTTCTCCTACATTTTCAGGAGATGTAGAGATATTGTTATTTCCAGTAAAGAAATCTGTTAATACAAAGATCACTAGGGAAACTAAGATTACAATCAAAACCCATTTAGAATTTCTTAATTTATTAATTACAGCCATATTTTTTTAAAAGATTTGCAAAATAATACTTTTAAACGCTAAAAATCAAATCTAATGAATAAAAAACTAAAACTTTATTTTTACAGTGGCTATAGAAGTCTGTTTTTGATTGATTAATGTCGTATAAGCGACTAGTCCTTCCTCTTTGTCTGATTGGTTAAATAGCCCCAATGCAATGTAATCTCCCAAAAAACTACCTTTTGATCTAAAGCTGGTCCCCTCTACTTTTTTGGCTTCCACTTTTTTATCTTTTTGCTTTTCATTGATTTTTGCAGTATATATAGAAACTTCAGTTTGTAAAGTTAATGCATCTATTTTTCCAACACCATAAAACACTAAATAAGCGTTGTTATTTTTTGTTTGAATAAAGGGCATCAATGTATTTACCCCCTCCTCTATTTCTATTGTTTTAATTTCACTCCAAACTTGACTGCTAGTATTGTAAAATAAATAATTTACTTTAGAAATTCCATTTTTCTCAGAAGCCCAAACGGCCATTAAATGACTATCAAGTGCAACTAAAAAAGGCATTCCATTAGCTCTCCAAAATCCAGGGGCTGAAATATTCCACCCATTTTCGTGCTCACTGATTGCTTTAGGTATTTCCCATTTTATACCATCTTTAGATTGAGCCAACCATAATTTGTTCATGCCACTCCAAAGACAATAAAGATGACCATTTATTTTATCCATTGCCATCGTTGCTCCTTCCATTGCTGAATCACCATCAATTGCAATTCCATTGACTTTGCTTATCACTTGTGGTGTTGAAAAATTTGCGCCATCGTCAATTGAATATGCGTGCATAATGCGTGACGAATCCAAAGGAGAACGACTGTCATACTTATCAAAACAAGTCCATGTTAAGTGTATTGTTGATTGATTCTTTTTTTTAATATTGTTTTGAACAAAGAGCCATGGTTTGTCTTGCATTTTACCAAATTGATAACCAATTCCAATACTTTTTTTAACAACTTTAGAATTGAAATCGAATGATTGAAACACAATTCTATCAAAAGATTCTGGCCATTTTAATTTATCATTTTTTGCTAAATGGACTAAATAAACATTATTCTTAATTCCATTCACTAAAACAGGATCACCATAAAATCCAAATTTTGAACTAACTTGAATTCTATGAAATGTTTTTCCGGTATCTTTACTTTTAAAAACATGATTGGTATTAAACGCCAATACAATTTCAGCATTATTATCTGTATTTATTACTAACGAAGGTTCATTTCCTCCTTTAAAATGTTGATTAAATTGAACTTGACTATGGATATTCACACAAGTAAAAACTATTAAGAAAAAAAACGTCTTCATTGAGCAAACTTAATTTAAATAAATAAAAAAATGGATATAATTTTGCAAAGATGCATGACATAGAACCCCATTATACTTGGTTGCATTTGTACAACTCAGAAAATGATGAAAAATCTCCATTTTTTGAACAAATCCACAGTGAATTTGAATTCACTAATGCCATTTATAATTTTTTAATTCATCCTCAATGGGACAATTTTGGTTCAAATACACTTTACCTTAAGATAATTTATGTAGATTATAATGAAGGTTATTGTATCATAGAATTAATTGGGGAATGGAATGATGTTATTAACAATGACATTATGCAGTTAAAAAGGGAAATTCTGGAATTAATATTAAATGAAGGAGTCAATAAGTTTATTCTTATAGGTGAAAACGTACTCAATTTTCATTCATCAGACGACTCTTATTACGAAGAATGGTTTAATGATATTGAAGATGGATGGATAAGTTTTATCAACTTTCGTCCCCATGTTTTAAATGAATTTAATGCCGCTGGAATTGATTATTATGTCAATTATGGCGGTGAATTAGATGAAATGGATTGGAGAAAATTATCCCCTTATCAACTTTATGAAAAAGCTGATTTTATTGTAAGTCATCGACTTCAATAAGACAAATATTTAATTTAAAAACAGTTATGTAAATTAAATTAAATCAATCAATTGTC
>JBILJV010000002.1:0-101946 GCA_044377005.1 Bacteroidia bacterium | reverse complement strand
TTTATAGTACAATCTTCATTGTTTAATAATTTAACTTTGAAGTCGAAATTAATTCAAATGAATAAAAAAATACAACTCAATGTCTTAATAGGACTTTTCTTTATCATCTTCTTATGTTCTGCAATCAACAATGCAAGTGGTCCAGGAGGAGGATATTCCAATGCCCCTAGTGAAAGCTCATGCGTTTCGTGTCATGGAGGTAGCTTAATAACCACAGGTACTGTAATCAATAGTTTAAGATTCAAAGGTAATTTTACTGGAAGTGGCTATATTCCTGATTCCACATACAATTTAGAGGTTACCTTCAAACAATCTGGTCGTTCAAAATTTGGCTTTCAAATTACTGCTTTAAATGACGCCAATGAACCTATCGGAACTTTTACTAATACAAATAATAGAACCAGTCGTGTAACAAGTTCTATCAATTCAAAAACCAGAGAGTATATTCAACATACTTCTACAGGAACCGCTTCGGTTGGCACAGACAGTACTAGATGGTCTTTTGATTGGAAAGCTCCAAATACCAATGTTGGCAAAATAACATTCTATGTAGTGGTAATGGCAACAGACAACAACAATCAAAGTAACAGTGGCGACTTAGTCTATGCAAAAACATTTGTGATCAATCCATCAAATTTACTTCCAAAAGCAACAGCAAGTACCAGTACCTCTCCTCTTTGTAACAACTCCGACATACAATTAAATGGTTCTGGAACCAATTCAACCAACAGTTATTCATGGAGAATTGTAAATGGTTCACCAACTACAAGTAATGTTCAAAACCCAATCGTTACATGGGGAACGTCAGGTCAAAGGCAGGCTATATTAACAGTAAAAAATAGTAAAGGGAGCAGTTTACCGGATACATTAAGACTTACTCTTTCTTCTTCTCCAAATGTATCTATAACGAATGGAAGTTCGGCTAATCTTTGTAAAGGGGATTCTATTATTCTTCAAGCAAATGCCATTGCAAATACAACTTATTCATGGACCCCTAATGTTTCTACAGGCCGAACCAAAATAGTAAAAGATTCAGGGACTTTCAGAGTAAAAGCAACCATAACTACAACGGGTTGTAACAATACAAGTGCCCCATTTAGAGTCAATTTAAACCGCAATGCGTCCGGGGTATTGAGTAACAAATCGAATGTTTCAAACTACTGTGAATTAATTAACGATAGTTTTTTTGTTACAGGTCAAAACATCGATAGCGTATATTGGTATGTCAATGGCACTTTATATTCGAAAACCAAAGGCAATAAAGAACGTATTTCATCCAATCAAAATTGCACAGTCCAAGCCAGACTAAAAAGTTTGGATGGATGCCTCAGCGGATTTTTAAACAATTTAAATTTAATTAAAGTCATTAAACAATATCCTTTAAATATATCTATACAAAAAACCACTTCTTCGATTTCTATTTCATGGAATAAAAACAATCTAATTAATAACTATTTTTTCTCCATTAATCAAGGTTCTTTTAACACTACGACTACAGACAGTAATATAATTATAAATGGATTAACTGCAGGTACGCTATACGGAATAAAAATAAGAAGTACTCAAAATAATGTATGTCAATCATCCGACAGCCTTATCAATATACGCACCAATGATTGTTCCGACCTTATTTATACTACTCAATATAAAAATCGCATATGTAAAGGGGATACAATTCAATTAAATATTAACAAATTATTTAATTCTAGATACAGTATTTCCTATAACAACTCGAACTACACCAGTGATACTGTTTTCAAAATAAAAGCAACTCAATCGGATTCAATCAAAATTTCAATCATTGATAGCACTAAATTAAATTGCCCTCCAATTCAAGAAACATTCAAATACACTGTTGACACCATTGACAATGAAGGTGTAGGAATGGCTCAAAACTTATCCATCTGCAACAATGAATACGCATTAAGTGCACCTTCTATTTACCAAAACTATCAATTCTTTAAGAACGGTTCTTTGATTAGTTCGGGCACCTCCTCTTCTTACAAATATTCAAATTTAGTTAACGGCGATCAGCTTGTTTTAACGGTTAGCAATCAAACTTGTCAAAAAACATATGCTCCTAAAATTGTTAAAACTTTTGATATACCAAATGCCAACTTCACCTATGAAAAAAATTGGTTCAATTACACGTTCGAAGCTGTAGAAAAGACATTAAACAACTATGAATGGCTTGTGGACACTTCTAAAACTATAGGAAATGCAACTTTAATTAAATCACTCCTTGCCTATTCGGGTAAGTCAATTGTAGTTCAATTAAAAACTCAAAACAATACAGGTTGCTTTGATTCAAGTTCTCAGAATTTAACGATCCCTGACTTTAGTAAAATTAGCAACAACCTAAAAAATAAGATTATTGTCAATCCAAATCCGTTTAACAACCAATTAAGTTTTACAAATCTTAATAAAAATACTAAAATTGAAATTTTCAATATTCACGGACAAGTGGTTTTTGATGGTCCTTTAGTAACAGAAAATCAAATAGAAATAAGCACTAACAATTGGGAAAGCGGCATATATTTGGTTAAAATAAGCGAGCAAAATGAACTCGTTTATCTTAAGCTAATAAAGCACTAAATATTTTTTTAATTGAAAATCAAATAGATATTCATATTTTTGGAATCATCTTTTGATTGTATGATTAATAAATTAAAAAAAGGGACATCTAAAATTAAACATCGTTTTTCTAGTAAAACTGGATTACCGCCAGAGAGTTTAGTGTATGTAGGTCAAGAAAGAGACCATCCCATAGAAGTTAAATTAATCACCTATCAAA
Source organism: Bacteroidia bacterium (assembly GCA_044377005.1). GTDB lineage: Bacteria > Bacteroidota > Bacteroidia > NS11-12g > UBA955 > JABMMZ01. Next base: position 99,152 of record JBILJV010000002.1, on the reverse strand, counting down.
AGGACCATTTTGAAGAAAAAAACATTGCTTCAATTAATGAATTAAACAATTACAAATCAAAGTTGGAAAACCAATGGATTTCAGTGAATGGGGTTCATAGTTCAGAAAAAATATCAGAAATTTGCGCTGTTTTTGATATACATCCACTTATTCAAGAAGATATACTAAACACCCAACAAAGAACAAAGATTGAAGAATTTGATGATTATCTATTTATTACTTTTAAATATTTGTATTTAAGTAAGGATACACAACAGCTGGAGAGTGAACAAATTAGTTTAATTATAGGTAAAAACTATTTGATTTCATTTCAAGAGAGAGACATTGATTTTTTCAAGGATATCAAAGACCGATTAATGGAATCTATAGGTTCAATAAGGCAAAGAAAAACAGACTATTTACTATACAAAATATTAGATACTGTTGTGGATCATTATTTTATTTTGATTGACCATTTCTCTGACATTTCTGAAGAAATAGAGATTGAAATTACTCAAAAACCGACACAAAAAACCTCTTTAAAAATACAAGAACTTAAAAAATACTTGATGCTTGTTGGAAAAAACATTCAACCCATGAGAGATATGCTCAATAAAATCATTTCTGGCAACAATGATTTAATTGAATCTAAAAATGTGAATTACTTTAAAGACATTTTCGACCATGCTTATTTGGTCTCAGAAAATATTGAAAATCAAAAAAGTTTATTGAGTGACTTAATGAATATTTACCTTTCAAGCATGAGTAATAGACTCAATCAGGTCATGAAGGTACTTACTATCATCAGTACTATATTTATGCCCCTTAGTTTTTTAACGGGCGTATTTGGTATGAATTTTGGTCATTTCCCAGGCTTAAACAATCCATATGCCTATCATTATTTTTGGGGTATCTCTGTTATTATTGTTTTAGCAATGCTTTATTACTTTAAACGCAAAAATTGGTTTTAATCAATCTTCAGGTCTGCCCAACATCTTTTCATTAATAGGAGTATTGTCTGGCACGTCATCTTCTGTAGGCGTTTCAGGCAATTGATCCAATGGCATATTTTCCAAGTCTGGCTGACCAGCATCTGCCCAACAAGTGTACCATAAAGTTCCCAGCAACTGTATAGACGCTCTCATTCGATGTTCAACCATATTGCCCAAAGCTTGGTGATAGGATTCTGAAAATGATTTGGAATAAACACGAATTACTTGATTACCTCTGGTTTCATAAGCGTATTTTATATCGTCATCATAAAGGAGTGAAACTCTTTTTTCAACCCTTAAAACACTGTCAACTAAACCAAAACTCTCCTCATATGCTTTCCAAATCTTCATTCTGGGATTATCCTCATAATAGGCCATACCTGTTAAAAAATCGTAAGATTCATTGAATAATTCAGGCAAACGACTTTCCCAAAGGGCATGAATTCCAACTTGATTGGTTTTTTGGCCATTGTAGTTAGACGAAGCATGCAAAGGAACATGACAATCAGCGACATAATGTCCTAAGTCTGCACTGTATTTGAGTATTTTAACAACATCTTTAGCTTTAAATGCCTCCGTCAATCGCCACATCATTGTTTGTATATGCCAAGGAATTATTCCATGAGCAAGAACAGAATCTTCAGTGTACTTTAATACTGCATCTTTATACTTTTGTGGAATGGTATCTATGGGCACACAGCATTCGTAAAAATCACCATCAAGGAAGTGACGACAAGCTTCCTCTTTTATCATATAGCGTCTGCTATCAGCATCTACAGCATGGGTTTTAATATAATCTACATGGTATTTATAAAATCCAAACAATGGTTTAGGCAAGGTAAAAACTGCAATTTCATTAATTTTGCGATGTCCAAAAAAACCCCAAGCGTTCGATTTATTTAAAAAAAACGAACAACCAAAAAGACATAAGAAAGATAGCTTAATTCTCAAGTAGTGTTTCTATGGTTTTAGGCAAGTGAATAAATTCAAGTTGATGAATTTTTGATTCAATGGTTATAATATCATCGTTTGGTTCAATTATAAATCTAGCTTGACATAAAATTTCACCTTTGTCATATTCTTTGTTTACCTTATGAATAGTGATTCCAGTTTCTGTTTCATAAGCCTCTAAAACCGCTTGATGTACGTTTCTACCATACATCCCTTTTCCGCCAAACTTGGGTAATAATGAAGGGTGTAAATTAATAATTTTACCATCAAATTGTTCTATAAATGATGCCGGCACCAACCATAAAAAGCCTGCTAAAACAATTAAATCGGGTTTATAAATTTTAACCCAATCAATCACTTGGGTCGTTTCGTAAAAATCATATTTATTAAACCTTTGAAGAGCAACACGATTCTCTATTGCTTTGGGAATGACTCCAGCATTTTTATTATTTGTAAAAATAGCACTAACTACTGCTGTATTACTAGTGTTAAAATATTGAATTAAATTTAGCGCATTTGAACCACTTCCTGAGGCAAATACAACGATTTTTTTCTTAGTCATTACTTTATACTTTTAGCAATGGCTTCAATAAATCTCAAATCACGTTCCTTCGTATTTAAATTGGGTTTATAGACAAATCCTTCAAATACAAACAAACGGTTTTTTTCCGGAACATGTATTACGTAACGAATAAATGGCCCTGCTTGACTAAGTCCTTTTATAGTCCACCATCCTCTTATTTTTACAGCATATCGTCCTTTAATATTTTCGATGGTTTTAAAACGAGGTGGGTAATATTCACTTTCTGTAGTTCCCATATATGTTCCCGGCAATTCTCCCGCAATTAAGTATTTACAAACACTGTCTCTTGCAGATATAATAGAAGAATAGGAGAAATCGGAGGTATCTTTGTAAGGATAAGAATGGATTAATAAACCTATATTTTTAGGCGTTTCGCCCTCTGTCGCATCAAACTGAAACCAATAAATACTGTCTTTTTCTCGCTTTAATTGAAAAATCCCAGGAACTTGAACCGACATTCCATGTGCCAATTGAATTTGCTTTTGATACTTAGTATTATTTGATGTATCCTCATAGATTTTATCATGCTGGTCTTGAATTTCAAAATCCATTAAAGCATTTAAAATCTCTTTTTTAACTTTTAAAAATTTAGTGTTTAAATCTTTTCTATCTTTCCCAAATAAATAAACAATATGTTGATGTTTAGCAAACAAATCATTTTTATTCATCAATACTGGATTTGTGTCATTCATTAGTTTTTGAATGGTTTTCTCTGTGAAAGGTATTAACAGTTCTTGCATTGCCTCTAAATTACTTTCATTAACCAAAACCAAAACAGATTTGTGATTAAAAAAGAAACGGCTGAAATCATAAGGCTCTGGTTTTACAATTTCAAAATAGGGTTCACCATTCGGTAAATGGGGTACAGGACTCAGGAATAAATCTTCAATACTATTATTCATTACCTTATGCGTTTCAGCATCAGAAACGACGACTAAACTACCTAATTTACCTGTAGAGATAGGTAAAACATTTTGTTTTTGACGTGAACAAGACATCAATAGTAAAACACTTAATATCACATAAATTTTTGAATACATTTTTTATATAGAATTATTTAAATACAATTTTATTAATTTCCCTTTTTCAATCAAGGATGAAGGTGATTCAATCTTATTTTCTGTACAAGTTTTGTCAATATCAAATTCCTTAAAACGTCCACAAACATCCAATATTGATTCATTGGCATTTTCTGTGATATAATAAAAAAAAGTAGTTGACTCTTCTACAATTATTGGAAGAACTTCATAAGTAGTTTTCACTATTTTAAGCTTTCTACCAGCGCTAACTTTACTTGATTTGAGGTGATTCCATTTTTTAAGTTGATAAACACTTACGCCATATTGTTCTGCAATAATTGGCAAATTTTGTCCTTTTTTAACTGAATGATAAACTATTTCAGTTTTATTTTGAATGTATTTCTGAGGTGAAAAGGATTGCGAAATGATTCCATAAATACTGTCTTGCCACTCTGCTAATTTCATAGCTTTAGTATAAGGCAAAACCACTGTTTTGTCATTCATCGTAGATGGGATAATTCCATTAGTATAGGTACTATTCCATTCTAGTCTTTCAAAATCATTGAGTTCAACAACGGCACAAATATATTTCATATCCACCTCACAACACATTACTACAGGCACTAAAGTTTCGTGTTCTTTCAACAAATGACTATTTTCTTCAGATTCAGGTGGTGAGAAAGTCATTAAAAAAGCTGTTGCTAAAAATTTAGGAACATACTGTTGGGTTTCTTTAGGAAGATAAGGCTTAATTTCCCAAAATGTTTTTTTACCACCTGAGCGTCGAATGGCCTTATTTACATTTCCTGGTCCACCATTGTATGCAGACAAAGCTAAAAGCCAATCGCCATATAAATTATACATACTCAAAAGATAATCACAAGCCTTTTCAGTACTTTTGTATAAGTCTTTTCTTTCATCAACTTCGTTATTGATGGTTAAGTCCATCATTCTACCTGTAGCAGGCATAAATTGCCACAAACCTGTAGCTCCACACCAACTTACCGCATTTGCACTCAGTAATGACTCTACAATTGACAAATATTTAATCTCATCAGGCATACCTTTTCGGTCGAGTACTTCTTCAAAAACCCTGAAATAAATATTCTTCTTGTTATGTGCTTTTTTCAAAAATGAACTCGATGGATGTTTCATGTAATGCATTTGAGTTCTTACATTTTCATCAAATCTAAAAGGAATTGTTGTTCCTAAGGTTAAAACCAATTCATTAAATTTATCTTCAGTTAAAGTTAAAACCTCGTCAGTTGTTAAGCTAATTTGAGGCTTGCTCAACGTTTGTGACATGAACACATGTGTTAAACTATCGATTCTGAAAATTGAATTTTTCTGCGCATTAATGGACGCTTGTGTACTCAATAAAAAGAGAATAAAGTAAAGTAACAATCGTTTCATGTACATGGTGTTGCAAATCTAAAGTAAGGAAACGCAAATAACAACAAAATATTATTTATCACTGGATTGTTTTATCCATTTTTATTCCTAATTTTGCTCATACTGAATACTTTATCAGACATTCACTAATGAGCGATAATAAAAAAGGGATTATTACATTTAATGACATTGCCAAAGAAGCCTTTGCTATGTATCCATTAGAAAAGGCTGCACCACTCAAACAAAAGGATCAAAAATTATTTATTGGAATACCAAAGGAGACCACTTCACAAGAGAATAGAGTTCCATTGTCGCCCTCTGCTGTTGAATTTTTAGTTCAAAATGGCCATCAAATCATTATTGAATCTAAAGCGGGTGAGGCTAGTCATTTTTCTGACCAAAAATTCAGTGAGGCTGGTGCAACAATTATACAATCTCATGAAGAAATTTTTAATGCGGATATCATATTAAAAATTGAGCCACCTACGGCTTCCGAAATTGAGTTGATGAAACCCGATCAATTATTAATTTCTGCCTTACAGCTTGACCAAATGGATCCTATCAATTTGAATAGGATGTTATTAAAGAGAATAAATGCTATAGCATACGAATTCCTTCAGGATGATTCTGGTTTTTTCCCGATTATCAGAGCAATGAGTGAACTTGCGGGTCATGCCTCTATCCTTTTGGCTAGTGAATATTTAAACAATGCAAACATTGGAAAAGGTGAATTATTAGGTGGATTTACTGGTATCCCCCCTACTCAAATAGTTATTATTGGTGCAGGTGCTGTAGGAGAATACGCATGTAAAGCTGCTTTAGGTTTAGGTGCTAATGTTAAAATATTTGACAATGAATTATACCGTTTAAGAAGACTTCAAGACAATATTGGCTCTAAAGTTTTTACGTCTACTATTCAACCAAACATTTTAGCTGAAGCACTCAGAACTTGTGATGTTGCCATTGGTGCTTTAAGAGGAGAACAAGGTAGAAGTCCTGTGGTGGTAAGTGAAAAAATGGTTGCTAAAATGAAACCAAACAGCATTATTATTGATGTAAGTATTGACCAAGGTGGTGTTTTTGAGACTTCAGAAATCACCAATCACAAACGCCCTATTTTTAAAAAACATGAAGTAATTCATTATTGTGTTCCTAATATCACAGCGCGTGTTTCCAGAACTGCTAGCTATGCTTTAAGTAATATTTTCACCCCAGTATTGAATGACATTTCTAATTATGGAGGTTTTCATGAACTTATAAAAATAGCTCATGGATTCAGAAACGGAGTATACTTATACAAAGGACAATTGGTCAATGAATCTTTATCAAAAAAATTCAATATGCCCTTCAAGGATATTAACTTATTGCTTAATATTTATTAAGTTTATTCGTGCAATCCCAATAAGTTATCCAAATAATTTACCATTAGTTCAAATTCTTCTTTTCCCATCAAAGATTTGTAGTTTTCAGTAAGACGATGAAGGGTTTTTCTAACTTCGATAGCCATTCTTTTACCTTTTGCAGATAACAAAATTATAGAAGAACGTCGGTCTAATTTATTAATTTGAGTTTTTATTAAACCTTCTGCCATCATTTCATGAATTAATTTACTAGCTGCTTGTTTACTTACACCTAAAGCATCTGCAATTATAACTGTGGTACTACCCTCTTTAAATAAAAATAAAAAAACCGGCAAAAAAGTCGATTTAAACGACTTGATACCTTTAAATTGTATTTCAGCCTCAATTTGAGACTCCAATATTCGTTTTAGTTTAAAGACTAAGACAAATAAACTATTAAAGTTTAAGTTTGGATTTTGAGGACGAGGCATTGATGGTTTTACGCATTCATTATGGCCTCAATTTCTTCAACCTCTAAAGGCATGTTGATTGAATCCATCAAATCAAACGGTCCATTTTCTGTAATTAAAATATTGTTTTCCAATCGGATTCCAATACCTTCGCTTTGGATATAAATACCAGGTTCACAAGTAAATAAATGTCCAACTTGCATAGCCTCGTATCGCATTCCTACATCATGCACATCTATTCCTAAGAAATGGCTGGTTCCATGCATGAAATATTTTTTGTATGCAGGCCAATCAGCTGGTTCATTCTTTATTTCATCCATAGTCAACAAACCTAAATCAACTAATTCCTTTTCCATCAATTCTTTTCCTACAATTTGATGATAATCCATCAACATGGTTCCCGGTTTAAGTAATTTAGTGGCTTCACGCATAACTCTCAGAACAGCATTGTAAACGTCTTTTTGCCTTTGGGTAAATCTTCCATTAACGGGTATAACTCTAGTCATATCACTGGCGTAGTTAGCATAATCGACACCACAATCCACTAAAAGTAAGTCCCCGTCTTTACATGGCTTGTTATTTTCAATGTAATGAAGCACACAAGCACTTGCACCACTTGCTACAATTGGATGAAATGAATGACCTATTGCTGCGTTTCTGATGTATTCGTGAATCAATTCTGCTTCAACTTCATACTCCATTACACCTGGTTTTACAAATTTCAACAATCTTTCGAACCCTTTTTTTGAAATACCAATTGCATGCTTTATTAATTCCATCTCAATATCCGATTTTACACTTCTTAATCTTTGTAAAATAGGGGCTGAACGTTCAAAATTATGCAATGGAAAATGAGTTTTCATTTCTCTAGTAAAATCTAAATCACTGTAGGGTGATTTAAAAGAGAATCGGTCATTTTCGTTTAAGTTCAAATAAATATTTGTTGCATAATTAACTTTCGAACGAATGGTATTCCAAAAACCATCATTCCAATAAATATGATTTATTCCAGATGTTTGCGTCGCTTCTTCCTTGGTATATTTATGACCATCCCACACCGCAATTGTGGCATTGGTTTGTTTCAAAAACAAGCATTCTCTGAAAGCAGCATCGGGACAATCGGGATATAACACTAAAAACGAATCCTCTTGATCGATACCTGACAACCAAAATAGGTCAGAGTTTTGTTTAAAATCCAAAGAGGCATCTCCGTTTTTTACAAATTCATAATTACTCCTAAAAATAGCAATACTATTAGGCTTCATCTTTTGAATAAATCTTTGACGATTACTTATAAATAACTGTGAGTTGATTGCTTGATATTTCATATTGATGGTGTTGCGAAAATAATTTTTTTATTCGAGCATTTCACTATACAAACAATAATATTCACTTTTTTTAGTTTAATTGAATTATAAATAACCCTTAAATGAGACAAACCTTACTTCTTTTACTTTCTATTCCTACCCTTTTAATCAGTCAATCTAACACGCTGTGTTCTGTCAACGAAGAAGATATGGGTACTTGGGCTTTTATGCAACATAGTCAGTTTTCTGAAAAAATAATTCAATCTATCAATATAAGAAGTGTACAGATTTATGAAACTGAAAAATTAAAACTGAGTGAGAAAAAAATGAGTGAGAAACTCTATAATCTTATCACAGTATTTATACAAACAGACATGAATAATCCCGAAATTGGCAAAGATTCGGTTATGGGATTTTTTAAAGAAGAATTTATTAAATCTTTTAAAACTAGTAATGATTTTTTTGAATTTAATACCGATGGTTTTAAGTGGATGCTTTCCAAAAAAGAGGTTTACAAATTTTGCACCCCTGATCAATTACTTTATATTGACAGATACAGTTTCAACAATACTATACATATTGATTCTATTCCTAGCAAAAGTAAAACCTTGATAAACAACATCAATCAAAATTTAGTTACATTTTGCCGAAGTGGTATGCTTACTGTTTTTCCAAATGATTCGATGCATTCTCCAATTTCAAAAGATAAACTTAAGAAACATGGAAAGTACGAAACCGCTATTGCTGTTCAAATAAATGAAGACGATTGGCTAGATTCTATTATAGAGGTTGATGCCACCATCTTTAACAAAAATATGACTTCTAATTTCTTTTACAACTTACAATACACTAATTATCAGTTTTTTATAAAAAGCATAAGTCCTTCAGTAGTTTACTTAATCGCCAATCATGAAATGCCCCCAATGCCAAGTGGCTATTTAAAATACTCTGAGACGCTTACTGCATTGAAAAGTGATAGCGAATTAATTAATAGTTTAATTGTATTTACTACTTGTTTAAAATCTTCGCACTTTCAATTAGACAGGGAAGATTACAAAAATTATTTTACAAAAAAAGAAGAAAACTAAAATAAGCCGTTTAATTCGGCTTCTATTTTGTTGATTACCTGATTCGCATCGTCAGTATCGTTAGCAAAATCGATTTCATCGATATCTAAAATCAATATTTTACCTTGGTTATAAGTACTAATCCAAGCCTCATAACGTTCATTTAATCGTTTTAAATAATCTAATCTGATACTGTCCTCGTAATCTCTTCCACGCAGCTGTATCTGTTTTACCAAAGTAGGAATAGATCCTCTTAAATAAATCAACAAATCAGGCGCTTTAATCATTTGATTTAATGATTCGAACAATGCCATGTAATTTTCATAATCTCTAGTAGACATCAATCCCATTGCATGAAGATTGGGCGCAAATATTCTAGCATCTTCATATATTGTTCTATCTTGAATAACAATTTTATCGTTACTTCTTATTTTTTTAACATTGTTAAATCTGATGTTTAAAAAGTATACTTGAAGGTTAAAGCTCCATCTTTGCATATCATCGTAAAAATCCGTAATATAAGGATTATCATCCATATCTTCCAATTGTATCTCCCAACCGTAATGTTTGGATAATAAATTGGCCAAAGTGGTTTTTCCGCTTCCTATATTTCCCGCCACAGCTATATGTTTTATGTTATTATTAGTTTTCGACATTTCAACTGCAAACATATTGAAATAATTGAAAATAAATTATTTCGGAGGCAAAATGTGGAAATGTTTCGTTACTTTAAGTTAAAACATAATAAATGAGGCGTTTAAATTAATTTAGTCGTTTTATGTTGATTGATTTGATATAAAAACAACCATACTAAACTTAACATTGATAAAAACACACCCAAATTCATTAAAAACCAATCCATTAAATGAAAAACAACAATATTTATTACAAGCAATTTATCATATTTCCTAGTCCAAAAGCCTATAAAAAAACTCAATTGCAACAACATGGATGTTCCAAAAAAAAGCAATCCAACTGATGGATTTTGGATTATCCATTGACTTATAATAGTTCGTAATGTATTTGGATTGAAATAAAAATAGGCAGCATGTTGATTGGACAATACCGCTGAAAAACTCTCAATTGACAGCCAAGCTCCATGATATAATTTAAAAAAACCTGCAGTAAAATAGGTTAAGCAAGCTAAATTTCTTGATAATAAAAAGGCAGGAACTAAATATTTAGATTTAACCCAAAATGGAACAAGTGCAAAATGCAATGCAAATAAATGGTGCGCATGGTATCCCATTTTTGCATTCAACAGAACATGGTAAATCAACAATAAAACGGCTGTAAATCGAATAAAAACAAGTCTATTAAGGGATATCAAACATGTTAATAAAGAAACAATTAATAAAACATCAAATACTAGAGCGGAATTACAATTGTATAACACCAACTTAGAAATCCAAAGAATATCCAAAAAATAATAAACAGGGTCGGCCGCTTTGTAATTAAATGGAGAGTTCCAAACATGGTGAATCATTAGCCCTGAATACCAAAACCAAATTAATAACAGAGTAATAAAAGTCAATATAATTGACTTATAAAACTGAAAGGATATAGGATTAATTATTGATTTTAACATCTTCAAAACCGATTAATTTCCCTTCACTAAAATAGCATTTTTTTACAGTAAAATATTCAAAAGAGGGTACTTGAATATCATTATTAATACAATATTGATAATACCATTGTCTAAATTTTTTCAATTTCCCACAATCATTAGTAACAGGTAAATGGAGCTTTTTTGCTTTATCATATTGTGGATTACAAAAGGTTGAATTTCCCAAAATTTCATACCTTGTTGTCACTATTTCGTGAATCAGAAATGAAGTTCCTTTTGAATTGTATATATTAATTGGTTGATTCTTTATTAAATCATAAGGCAAATTTTGAGAATAGGTTTTTTGTTTACTTGTAGATTGGCTGTATAATGAAAAATACCCAAGAGGTGTTATTTCTGTTTTAACTACAAATTGTAATAAATAAACAAGTATCAATAATCCATTGATATAAAAAAACAATGGATATTTGTGTTTAAAGACTCTAATATCTATAATTAATCTTTGAATCAAACCTAATTCAAATTTAGTAGAACTTTTTAATTCCAATCAGTTCACGAACCAATTGCATGGTTTTATTGGCACTTTCATTTGCTTTTTCGGCACCCATTTTGGCCACTTTTTTAATTAATTCGTCATTATTTAGAGTTTCATTAATCAAAGTTCTTTTGGGCGCTACAAACAATTCCATATCTGCGGCTAATTGTTTTTTCATTTCACCAAAGCGAATAGTCCCTTGATAAAAAGCGTCTTCAAAAGAACTAAAAGTTGATGATTCTGAGACTAATTTCATCAAATCAAATAGATTTTGAATTGCAACTGGTTTAACACTCCCCTCTTCACTTGGGCCTTCAACTGTAGTTGTTACTGCTTTCATGATTTTTTTATTCAAGACAGTTTCATCTTCACCCAAATATATACAATCAGATTCACCTGCACTTTTGCTCATTTTTCCTAAACCCGACAATCCAGGAACTTTAACTAGCTCACCAGAAAATCCAATAGCTTGAGGTTCTGGAAAAAAATCATTTCCATACAAACGATTAAATCTATTCCCAAATGTTCTAGCCATTTCCAAATGTTGTTCTTGATCTTTCCCTACAGGCACTTTTTCACCTTTATGAATTAATATATCAGCAGCCATTAAGACAGGGTAAGTTAACAAACCTGCATTAATATTTTGTGGTTGATTTCTAATTTTCTCTTTAAATGATGCAACTCTCTCTAATTCTCCTAGATAGGCATTCATATTAAAATAAAGATACAATTCGGCGGTTTGAGGCAAATCACTTTGAAGGTAAAGTGTACATTTTTCCGGATCTAATCCCAATGCAATATATTCAGCAAGTACCCTTTTTACAGATTGGTGTAAGTCGGAAGGAGTTGGGTGGGTTGTTAATGAATGATAATCAGCAATAAAGAAATAGCAATCATATGAATGTTGCATTTCAATAAAATTCTTTACAGCTCCAAAGTAATTACCTAGATGAAGTTTACCTGTTGGTCTAATACCACTTACTACTTTTTCCATTTGTATTGGCAAAAATAAGGAAATACAATAAAAAAAATAGCGTTACTTATTCGCAGTTCTTTTATGAAAAATTCAATGAATCTTTATTTGTTTTATTGTCAATAGAATAATATTTTTGTTTATCAATAAGCAGTAATGAAAGCCGTTATACCTGTTGCAGGAATTGGGACTCGGTTACGTCCCCACACCCATACACAACCCAAATCTCTTATTCCGGTGGCAGGGAAACCTATTTTAGCCCACATAGTTGACCAATTAGTGGAAGCAGGAATAAATGAATTTATATTTATTATTGGCTATTTAGGAGATAAAATAGAAGAGTATATTGTTTATAATTACCCTAATATTAATGCTGAATTTGTAATTCAAACTACAGGAAAAGGAACAGGACATGCCATATGGCTTGCAAAAGATGCTATAGCAAACAATGAAATTTTAATTGTATTTGGAGATACTATTTGTGAATTGAATTGGCCAGAACTTTTAAACAGTAAACAATCTATTTTGGGAGTCAAAAAAGTAGAAGATCCTCGTCAATTTGGAGTTGCAGAAACGGATTCTACTGGAATTATAACTCGATTAGTTGAAAAACCAGCTATACCCAAATCAAATTTAGCATTAGTTGGAATATACAAAATAAAAGAGACTAAAGAGTTAATGGATTGCATTGATTATAATATTCAAAACAATATTAAAACACACAATGAATTTCACTTAACAGACGCAATGATGTGTATGGTTGCAAAGGGGCATGTTTTTAAAACATATAATGTGAATTTATGGTTTGATTGTGGTAAAAAAGAGATATTATTACAAACAAATGAACTCTTATTAAAAAGGAGTTTATATAAGGATTTTCGAGAATCTAACTTATTAAATTCTATCATTATAGAACCTGTTTTCATTGGCAAAAACTGCAAAATAAGCAATAGTATCATTGGTCCAAATGTTAGTATTGGGGAAAATGCGAGCATTGATTATTCGATTATTAAGGAATCAATTATTGGCCCCTATGCAGAACTCAAAAACGCTGTTTTAAGTCAATCGTTAATTGGCAATGATGCATCTTTACATGGCACGGTCCACAGCATGAACTTAGGTGACAGTGCTGAAATAAACTTTAACTAAAATTGTTCAAAATTCAATTTACCCATGGCGTAAAATTAATGTTAATTGCAAGTATATCCTTTGCTTGGATGAATGCTTGTGTTAAATACATTGACCATATTCCTATTGTTGAAATTATTTTCATTAGAGCTACAGTTACCCTTATTATCAGTTATCTAATTTTAAAGAAAAAAGGAATAAATCCTTGGGGCAACCACCATAATTTTTTAATTGCTCGTGGTTTTTTTGGCGCATTAGGATTATTGTGTTATTTCTATACTTTACAACAAATGGCACTTGCTAATGCCATAGTTATTCATTACTTGAGTCCATTATTCACGACCATTATAGCATTGTTATTTCTTAAAGAATCTGTTAGAATTATCCAATGGATTTCATTTGCTGTTTCAATTACCGGAGTCCTTATGGTAAAAGGATTTTCCAATGTTACAACTTTTGATTTTGCAATTGGAGTTGCGGGTGCTTTTTTTACTGGATTGGCTTATAATGCTATTAGAAACATGAAAGGTAAAGAAGATGCAGACGTTATTATTTTTTACCAACCATTAATTGCACTCCCTTTTATTCTTTTGATTATGATTATTTTTCCATATCAAATCAAATTTCCAAAAGCTATGGATTGGTTTTTCTTAATAGGCACAGGTATTTTTACACAAATTGGCCAGTATTATATCACCCGAGCTTACCAAGCAGATTCTGCAGCAAGAATTAGTAGTGTAAGTTACATCGGTATTATTTGGGCAGTTTTTATTGGTAAATTCTTGTTCAATGACAGTTATCCTATCAGTGTTTTAACTGGAATGCTAATAGTGCTTATCGGTGTTTTCATCAATTTAAATGCATTAAAAGTTAGACAATTAGCAGACAAAATTAGAGCTTATTTTGTATGGCATTAATAACTATTGATGCAATAGTTGGTAACTTTTTAGCCCATAAACATCTTCTTCTTTTAAGTCGTAAACCAAGAAATCTGATTCTAAAATTGTCATTAATTTATTTTTTTCTGATTCTTTTAAAAGATTAATACTATAAGATATAAAATCCTTTATAATTTGAACAGATTGAAATGCTAATTGGCTATTAAAATTTACATTAAAATAGAGCGACTTAGAAGATAAATAAGTGTTTTTGGCCAAAAAAACAGTAGGTTTCACATACAATTCTTTCAATTCTTCACACAACATGTGTTTAGGATCAATCATTTGTCTATAATTATCAGCATGTTTTTTCATTAATGATACAAATGTTTTAACAATGTTAGACTCATGAACTAAACCACTTAAAAAACCTTCACAATTCAAATGTAAGGTCTTTATTTTAACTAAGTAAGGCTGATTAATTAAATTGTCATATAGTCGCGGATTTTGGCGATATTCTTTTTTGGCAAGAACAAATAATAACAAATTAACATATGCTTCCCCTAACAGCGGAAACATTGTATAAATGGACAAATAAAATGAATTAATTTTATATTCATTAATTACAGATAAATCTAATTCCAATACTTTAATTTCGTTTAAAAACCCATCCAATACATCAAGATATTGTTTGACTGGATTCAACAATAGTTGATGTTTAGAATCACTTTTAATATAACCATTATTTGTAATATTAGTATCAGAAATTAACCTATTCAATTGTTGGTAAATCAAATGAGGAATATCTGAAAAATTACTAGCTTTTGTTGAATAATACTTAAATTTGATAGGAAATTCTAAAATAAATACTTGTAAGAAAGATTCAGAATTTAGTTTAAACAAATAAGTTTGGCTGGGAAATACTTGAATTTCTGAAGATGAATTTGATTGAAAGGATTTAAAATGATTTAACTTTAAGTGATATAACGAAATGAATAAAGAAGTTTGGTTTAAACTTTTCTCATTATCCGACCATTTTTCAATTACTTTCCAATGAGAATCATTGAATTGAGTGTGAAAATTTTCATCATTGATTAATTCCCAATTTTGGAAATTAAAATCAATTTTAGTGATATGGTTCATTTTTAAAATATCATTTATTCAAATCAAATAAATTAAAACATATTAAAAAAATAAATTTTAAAGCCATATTAGCCTATATACCAATACATTAAAAAAAGGCCATCACATATCTATGTTATTACATATTTACCATGGGACGTCATTTTTTCGTAAAACACATAAAATTTTAAAACAAAAAAGGCTGCCCTAAATTAGGGCAACCTTTTTTAAACATAACAATCAATTTTCTAGTGAGTTGTAGCTGATTGATTTTCTTCTAGTTGTTGTTTAGAAGCTTGTAATCTCTCAAACTCTTCTTTACTACCAACGATTATACCATCGTATTGTCTCATACCTGTTCCGGCAGGAATAAGGTGACCTACGATTACGTTTTCTTTCAAACCTCTCATATAATCTACTTTACCTGCGATAGCAGCTTCATTTAAAACTTTAGTAGTTTCTTGGAAAGATGCAGCACTCATGAAACTTCTTGTTGCCAATGATGCTCTTGTAATACCTTGAAGTACAGCATCTGCGGTAGCTGTTACAGCATCTCTACACAATACTTCTTTTTTATCTTGGCGTTTTAATAAGCTATTTTCTTCTCTTAATTCTCTTAGTGAAACGATTTGACCAACTTTTAATTTGTCAGAATCACCACTATCTAGAACAAACTTACGGCCGTAAATCCAATCATTTTCTTGGAACAACTCCCATTTCTCAACGATTTCATTTTCTAAAAATTGCGTATCACCAGGTTGTTCAACTATCATTTTTTGCATCATTTGACGAACAATAATTTCAATATGTTTGTCATTGATTTTTACACCTTGTAAACGATAAACCTCTTGAATACCATTTAAGATATAACGTTGAACAGCAGTAGGACCTTGAATTCTTAGAATATCTTGAGGTGTAATTGCGCCGTCAGACAATGGAGACCCAGCTTTAATATAATCGTTGTCTTGAACAAAAATGTGTTTAGACAATGGAATCATATAATGCTTTACTTCACCATCTTTACTTGTAATAGCAATTTCTCTGTTACCTCTTTTGATACCTCCATAAGTAACAACACCATCAATTTCAGCAACTGTTGCTGGATTAGATGGGTTACGTGCTTCAAATAACTCTGTTACACGTGGTAGACCACCTGTAATATCTCGAGTTCCACGAGCAGAACGAGGGATTTTAGCGATAATATCACCTGCAATAATGGTTTTACCATCTTCTACAGCTAAGTGAGCACCAACTGGTAAACTGATTTCTTTTAAAACTGTTTTGTCTTTTCCTACAATTCTAATTGAAGGTGTTTTAGTTTTATCTTTAGTTTCGATAACAACTTTTTCACCATAACCTGTTACTTCGTCATTTTCTTCTCTGAATGTGATACCGTCAATGATATTATCAAAAACAATTTTACCAGCTAAATCAGA
Organism: Bacteroidia bacterium; assembly: GCA_044377005.1. GTDB lineage: Bacteria > Bacteroidota > Bacteroidia > NS11-12g > UBA955 > JABMMZ01. The sequence continues at coordinate 82,413 of JBILJV010000002.1, read as the reverse complement.
CAAGATTACAGCGTTATATGGATCCCATGAACATATTTTATCTCCTTTTTTCAATTTAGCACCTTCTTTAAGGAACACAAATGAACCATAAGGAACAATAAAGGTATTCAATATATTTTTGGTATTTACATCCAAAACACGAACCTCTGCACTTCTACTAATATTAAGTTCTACTTTGATAGTCTCACCTGTTTCTTCATCAATCAATTCTCTAGGAACAGTTTTTAACTCATCAAATGAAATCATACCATCATGTTTAGAAACGATTTGAGATTCTGCAGCGATACTACTTGCAGTACCACCCACGTGGAAGGTTCTTAATGTCAACTGTGTACCTGGCTCTCCAATTGATTGAGCGGCAATAACACCAACAGCCTCTCCCATTTGAACCATTCTACCATTTGCTAAGTTTCTTCCATAGCATTTTGCACAAACCCCTGTTTTAGTCTCACATGTTAATACTGAACGAATTTCTAATTCTTCGATTCCAGCTTTCTCAATTTCAGCTGCAATTTCTTCAGTAATTTCTAAACCAGCTTTTACTATTAACTCATTTGTTGATGGATTATAAGTATCATATAAACCAGTTCTACCTAAAATTCTTTCATATAAACTTTCAACAATATCATCATTGTCTTTTAATGCTGAAATATTTAATCCTCTTAATGTACCACAATCTGAATCAGTTATAATAACATCTTGAGCAACATCATGTAATCTTCTGGTTAAGTAACCCGCATCGGCAGTTTTTAACGCTGTATCTGCAAGACCTTTACGAGCACCGTGAGTAGAGATAAAGTATTCTAATACTGATAGACCTTCTTTAAAGTTTGACAAAATCGGATTTTCAATAATCTCACCGACACCACCACCAACATTTTTTTGTGGTTTAGCCATCAAACCTCTCATTCCACCTAACTGACGAATTTGTTCTTTTGAACCCCTTGCTCCAGAATCTAACATCATATAAACAGGATTAAAACCTTGGTCATTTTGAGCCAATTCTTTTAACAAAATTTCACCCACTCTTGAGTTAACTTTTGTCCAAACGTCAATTACTTGGTTGTATCTTTCATTATTAGTAATGAAACCATTTTCGTAGTTAAATTTAATTTCTTCAACTTCTTTTCTTGCAGCTTCAACAATTACTTCTTTATCGTCAGGAATTTCTACGTAGTTTAAGTTGAAAGATAATCCACCTTTAAATGCATAATAAAAACCTAAATCTTTGATATCATCAAGAAACTTAGATGTTCTTGCAACTCCAACTTCTTTTACGAACATGCTGATGATGTCACGTAATGATTTTTTGGTAAGCAATTGATTGATATATCCTACACCTTCAGGAACTACTTTATTAAACAAAACTCTACCAACTGTAGTTTCTATTAATTTAGTAACGGTTTCTCCTTTTTCGTTAAGATCTAATAAACGGCATTTGATGTGAGCATGTAAATCAACTTTTCCTTCGTTGTAAGCAATTGTTACTTCCTCTGGAGAGTAAAAAACAATACCTTCACCTTTCACTGGTTTTTCAGGAGTATGTTTTCTTCCTTTGGTGATATAATACAAACCAAGCACCATATCCTGAGATGGTACAGTAATTGGTGATCCATTGGCAGGATTTAGGATATTATGGGGCGCCAACATTAATAATTGAGCTTCTAATATTGCAGCATTTCCTAGAGGAACGTGGACAGCCATTTGGTCACCGTCAAAATCCGCGTTAAAACCAGTACAAGTTAATGGGTGTAATTGGATTGCTTTTCCTTCAATTAATTTTGGTTGGAAAGCTTGAATACCTAATCTATGGAGTGTTGGAGCACGGTTTAATAATACAGGATGTCCTTTTAAAATATTTTCAAGAATTTCCCAAATTACCGGTTCTTTTCTATCTACTATTTTTTTAGCTGATTTTACCGTTTTTACAACGCCTCTTTCCATTAATTTTCTGATAATAAATGGTTTGAACAATTCTGCTGCCATCGCTTTTGGTAAGCCACATTCGCTTAATTTCAATTTAGGTCCTACCACAATTACAGAACGTCCAGAGTAATCCACACGTTTACCTAGTAAGTTTAAACGGAAACGACCTTGTTTACCTTTAAGCATATCACTCAAAGATTTCAATGGTCTATTTCCATCAGATTTTACAGCACTAGCACGACGGGTATTATCTAATAATGAATCCACGGACTCTTGTAACATCCTTTTTTCATTTCTAAGGATTACCTCAGGGGCTTTAATTTCTATTAATCTTTTTAAACGATTGTTACGGATAATAACACGTCTGTATAAATCATTTAAATCAGATGTTGCAAATCGACCACCTTCTAAAGGCACCAAAGGTCTTAATTCTGGTGGAATAACAGGCAACATTTTCAAAATCATCCATTCAGGACGATTCACATTGCCATCTCTGTTGGCAGAACGGAAGCTTTCAATGACTTTAAGTCTTTTTAATGCTTCTGCTTTACGTTGTTGAGAGGTTTCATTAGCTGCTTGGTGTCTTAGGCTATAACTTAAACCATCTAAATCAATAGTACTTAAAAGTTCCCAAAGGGCTTCAGCCCCCATTTTAGCAACGAATTTTTTAGGATCGTTGTCCTCTAGGTATTGGTTCTCTTTTGGTAATTTTTCTAAGATATCTAAGTATTCTTCTTCTGATAATAAATCTAATTTACTAACCCCTTCATGTTCGCCAGTATTGATTACGATATATCTTTCGTAGTAAACGACTAAGTCTAATTTTTTAGAACTTAATCCCAACAAATAACCAATTTTGTTAGGCAATGATCTAAAGTACCAAATGTGAGCAACAGGAACCACTAAATTAATGTGTCCCATTCTCTCTCTTCTAACTTTTTTCTCTGTTACTTCAACACCACATCTATCACAAACGATACCCTTGTAACGAATTCTTTTGTACTTACCACAATGACACTCATAGTCTTTGGTAGGTCCAAAAATTCTCTCACAGAATAAGCCACCCATTTCTGGTTTATAACTTCTGTAATTAATCGTTTCTGGTTTCATTACCTCACCGAAAGATTTTTGTAATACACTTTCTGGAGAAGCTAAACCAATTCTGATTTTGGTGAAGTTACTTTTTATTTTTTGACTCTTTTTTATTGTTGACATTCTTTTTTTGCTAGTTAAATAATTATGTTTCCTGTTTAGACTATTCTTCGAAATTCATTTCGATTCCAAGTCCTCTTAATTCATGTATCAATACGTTGAATGATTCTGGTATACCAATTTGAGTAATATTATCACCTTTTACGATAGCTTCGTAGGTTTTTGCTCTACCCATAATATCGTCCGATTTAATGGTTAATATTTCTCTTAAGATATTGGCAGCTCCAAATGCTTCTAGAGCCCAAACCTCCATCTCACCAAAACGTTGACCACCAAATTGAGCTTTACCACCTAATGGTTGTTGAGTAATCATTGAATATGGTCCAATAGAACGAGCATGCATTTTATCATCAACCATGTGTCCTAATTTTAACATATAAATGATACCAACTGTTGTTGGTTGGTGGAATCTTTCCCCACTCAATCCATCGTATAAATATACTTGACCGTTGATAGGTAATCCGGCTTTTGTAGTATATTCGTTAATCTCTGCAGGTGTCGCACCATCAAAAATAGGCGTTGCAAATTTTAATCCTAATTCTTTTCCTGCCCAACCTAAAACGGTTTCATATATCTGCCCTAAGTTCATCCTTGATGGAACCCCTAGAGGATTTAATACAATGTCAACTGGCGTTCCGTCTTCTAAGAATGGCATATCTTCTGCACGAACTATTCTTGCAACAATACCTTTATTACCGTGTCTACCAGCCATTTTGTCACCAACTTTTAATTTACGTTTTTGTGCAACATAAACTTTAGCCATTTTAAGAATTCCTGTTGGTAACTCATCTCCTACTGTTATTGCATAATATTCTCTTCTGAATGAAGCATATAACTCAGTAACTTGAGATTTGTAATTTTTAAGAATTTGATAAACTATTGTATTTTTTTCGGCATCTGAAGACCAACTACTAAAGTTTACATTATCATAATCTACACTTGATAGATTTTTTTGAGTAAATTTAGTCCCTTTTGGAATCATGTCATCTCCATATACAGATTTAACACCTGCTGAAGTTTTACCGTTAAGAACTTTGAATAATTTTTGAACTAATATTTCAGTTAGTTTTTCTTTATTACGTTTATGTTCTTGTTCATTTTTAGCAAGTTTAGCTTTTTCTTCTGTTTTAGCACCTTTCTCTTTTTTAGTTTTAGTAAATAACTTTTTATCAATTACTATCCCTTCAGTAGATGGTGATGCTTTTAAAGAAGCGTCTTTTACATCGCCTGCTTTATCTCCGAAAATTGCTCTTAATAATTTTTCTTCTGGAGAAGGTTCTGTTTCACCTTTAGGTGTAATTTTACCAATGATAATATCTCCCTCTTTGATTTCAGCACCAACTCTTATTAATCCATTTTCATCTAGATTTTTGGTTGCTTCTTCACTTACGTTTGGAATATCATTTGTTAATTCTTCTTCACCTCTTTTGGTATCTCTTACTTCTAATTCATATTCATCAATATGTATTGATGTGTACCAATCGTCACTTACTACTTTTTCAGAAATTACGATAGCATCCTCAAAGTTATAACCTTGCCATGGCATGAAAGCCACTTTAAGATTTCTACCAATTGCTAATTCACCATCTTGTGTTGCATATCCTTCGCACAATACATCTCCTTTTAGTACTCTTTGTCCTTTTTTAACAATTGGACGAAGGTTTATACATGTACTTTGGTTAGTTCTAAGGAACTTAGTTACCAAGTATGATTTAGTATTACTAACAAAATTAACTAACTCATCGTGTTCTGTATAGTCATATTTAAGTCTGATTTCATTTGCATCAACAAAATCAACAACACCGTCATTTTCAGCTATGATTAAAGCTCTTGAATCTTTGGCTACACGTTCTTCAAGACCAGTACCAACAATTGGTGCTTCAGGTCTAAGTAAAGGTACCGCTTGACGTTGCATGTTTGATCCCATCAAGGCTCTGTTCGCATCATCATGTTCCAAGAATGGAATTAATGAAGCTGCAATAGACACAATTTGGTTAGGTGCTACGTCCATGTAATGTAATTTTTCTGGTTCAACCAATGGGAAGTCACCTTCAAATCTGGCTTTCACTTCATTGGTATTAAATTGTCCGTTATTATCGGTATCAACATTACATTGTGCAATTACGTTTCCATCTTCTTCTTCAGCACTTAAATATACAACAGGTTTATCAAAAGCTACACGACCATTTTCTACTGGCCAATAAGGTGTTTCAATAAAGCCCATACTATTTATTTTTGCATGAACACATAGAGAAGAAATCAAACCAATGTTTGGTCCCTCAGGTGTTTCAATCGTACATAATCTACCATAGTGGGTATAGTGAACGTCACGTACTTCAAAACCAGCTCTTTCTCTGCTCAAACCACCAGGTCCGAGTGCAGACATTCTTCTTTTGTGTGTAATTTCTGCCAATGGATTGGTTTGATCCATGAACTGAGATAATTGGTTAGTTCCAAAGAATGAATTAATAACAGAAGACAAAGAACGAGCGTTAATCAAATCAGTTGGAGTGAATACTTCATTATCACGGATGTTCATTTTTTCACGAATAGTTCTAGCCATACGTGCTAATCCAACACCAAACTGTGCATACAATTGTTCACCTACTGTTCTTACACGTCTGTTACTTAAGTGGTCAATATCATCTACTTCAGAACGGCTATTACTCAATTCAATTAGGTAAGTTATGATTTTAATAATGTCTTCATTCGTTAATATCTTAACATCCATACTTGTGGTTAAGTTAAGTTTTTTATTGATTCTGAAACGACCAACCTCACCTAAATCATAACGTTTGTCAGAGAAAAATAATCTTTCAATGATACCACGAGCTGTTTCCTCATCTGGTGGATCAGTATTTCTTAATTGTCTATAAATTAACTCTACCGCTTCTTTTCCATTGTTAGAAGCATCTTTTTGTAATGTATTATAGATAATTGAAAAATCATTCTTTCCTTCTTCTTCTTTATTTAATATAATTGTTTTTACACCTGCATCAACGATTTCATCAATATGTGAATTTTCCAAGATAGTATCACGTTCGATAATAACTTCGTTACGTTCGATAGATACAACCTCACCGGTATCCTCATCCACAAAATCTTCAACCCAAGTTCGTAAAACTCTCGCAGAAAGTTTTCGACCAATATGTTTTTTTAATCCAGATTTAGAAACTTTAACTTCTTCAGCCAAACCGAAGATATTAAGAATGTCTTTATCTGTCTCAAACCCAATAGCTCTTAAAAGAGTTGTTACTGGGAATTTTTTCTTTCTATCAATATAAGCATACATGACATTATTAACGTCAGTCGCGAACTCAATCCAAGAACCTTTAAATGGAATTACTCTTGCTGAATACAATTTAGTACCATTAGTATGGTAAGATTGTCCGAAGAAAACGCCTGGGGAACGGTGTAATTGAGAAACGATAACTCTTTCAGCACCATTTATTACAAAGGTTCCGCTAGGAGTCATGTATGGAATTGTACCAAGATAAACATCTTGAACAATTGTTTCAAAATCCTCATGTTCAGGGTCGTTACAAGATAGTTTTAATTTTGCTTTAAACGGCACTGAATAAGTTAATCCTCTTTCGATACATTCTTGTATAGAGTATCTTGGTGGATCTACGAAATAATCTAAAAATTCTAATGTGAATATATTTCTTGTGTCATTAATTGGGAAATTTTCTTGAAACACTTTGAACAAACCTTCGTCGGTTCTTTTATCAACGTGAGTTTCTAACTGAAAAAATTCCTTAAAAGATTGTAACTGAACATCAAGAAAATCTGGGTAATCAACGACTTTATCAATAGAGCCAAAGTTGATTCTTTTTGGTTGTTTTACTTTTGTTGCCAATTTTGTAAAATTAATTATTGTTATGTTTTTTTTAAACCGATTTTATGGAAAATGTAAAAAAACACCAAAAGACCCATCGGTTTGAGTGGGTCTATTGGCGTTATAGGATTAAATATGTAGAATTAAGCGATTTCAACTTCTGCGCCAGCTTCTGTAAGTTTATTTTTGATATCTTCAGCTTCTGCTTTTGATATATTTTCTTTTACAGGTTTTGGAGCTCCGTCTACTAATTCTTTTGCTTCTTTCAAGCCTAAACCAGTTAAATCTTTAACTAATTTAACGATTTGAAGTTTGTTTGCACCAGCATTTTTAAGAGTTACTGTGAATTCTGTTTTTTCTGCTGCTGCTTCTGCTGCTGCTGCTGGCGCTGCTACTGCAACTGCTGCTGCTGCTGGTTCGATACCGTAGTCATTTTTTAAAATGTCTGCTAGTTCTTTTACTTCTTTAACTGTTAGATTTACTAGTTGTTCTGCGAATTGTTTTAAATCTGCCATTTTTTTGATTTTTTAATTTTTGTTTGTTTGATTAATTTTTTTCTGATAATGTTTTAACAATACCTGCGATTGTTCCACCACTGCTTTGCAAAGCTGAGATAACGTTTTGTGCAGGAGATTGGAGCATTCCAATGATATCTCCTACCAAGTCTTCTTTAGATTTAAGTTGACTTAGAGCTTCAAGTTGATTATCGCCAATAAAAATTGCGCTATCTACATAGGCTCCTTTTAATTTGGGTTTATCTCCTTTTTTTCTGAACTTCAAGATAGCTTGAGCTGGTGCTTTAAAGTTTTCACTAAATAACAATGCAGAAGTACCTTTAAGAGCTCCCTCTAATTCACCAAAATCTTTACCTGAATTACGCATCGCTTTCAAAATCAAGGTGTTTTTAGCGATTAGCATTGTAATACCGTTTTTGTAAAGCTCTCTTCTGAAGTGATTTGTATCAATTGCTCCAATACTAGATGTATCGGCAATGTACAATGAATTTACTGAATTGAACTTTTCTGTTAATTCGGCAATAACTGCGTTTTTTTCTTCTCTTTTCATTTAAGTAGATTAAATTCCTGGAATTGATTTGATGTCTATGCAAATACTAGGACTCATAGTTGAGCTTATGTATACGCTTTTGAAATAAGTCCCTTTAGAAGCAGAGGGCTTAAGCTTGCTAAGAGTTTGCATAATCTCTACAGCATTCTCAGCGATTTGATTGGGTTGGAAGCTAACTTTACCGATTGAAGTATGAATAATTCCAGTTTTATCAACTTTAAAGTCGATTTTACCAGCTTTTACTTCAGTCACTGCTTTTGCCACATCAGGAGTAACAGTTCCTGATTTAGGATTTGGCATTAAGTTACGTGGACCCAATATTTTTCCTAATCTACCAAGTTTTGCCATTACAGCAGGCATGGTAATTATTATGTCAATGTCTAACCAACCGTTGCTAATTTTATCGATATAGTCATCTAAACCAACGTAATCAGCTCCAGCAGCTTTTGCTTCAGCTTCTTTATCGGGAGTGCAAAGAACTAATACTCTTACAGTTTTACCTGTACCATGAGGAAGTGTAGCAACACCTCTTACCATTTGATTAGCTTGTTTTGGATCAACTCCTAATCTTACGTCGATATCTACTGATGAATCGAATTTTGTAAATGTTATACCTTTTAAAAGGTTTGTAGCTTCAGAAAGTGAATAAACTTTTGAACTATCTACATTTCCAATAACTTTTTTTCTATTCTTTGTAAGTGCCATTTGTTTTCTAATAAATTGTTAAAAAGGTTTATCTCCTGCTATTGTTATACCCATACTTCTTGCTGTACCAGCGACCATGTTCATTGCAGATTCTACGTTGAAACAATTTAAGTCAGGCATTTTTTCTTCAGCAATGGTTTTAACTTGATCCCAAGTCAATTCCGCTACTTTTTTACGATTTGGTTCAGCAGAACCTTTTGCAGCTTTGGTTGCTTCTAAAATTTGTGTTGCAACTGGTGGTGTTTTGATAATGAAATCAAACGATTTATCGGAGTATACTGTTAATACAACCGGTAATACTTTACCCATTCTATCTTGTGTACGACCATTAAATTGTTTACAAAATTCCATAATGTTTACACCTTTTGAGCCCAATGCAGGTCCAATGGGAGGTGCGGGATTTGCTTGTCCGCCTTTTACTTGCAATTTTACATAACCTGTTATTTCTTTTGCCATATTATATATTGTGTTTTTTCTTTATTCTTTTTCTACTTGATTGTAGTTTAATTCTAGTGGAGTTCTTCTTCCAAAGATTTTTACCATTACTTTTAATTTCTTTTTCTCGTCATTCACTTCTTCTATTACTCCACTGAAACCACTAAATGGACCATCAGTAACTTTAATAGCTTCTCCAACTATATATGGTTCTGCAACATCGGACTGTATTGTTCCGTTTTCATCTGCATTACCTAATATTCTGTTTACTTCTGATTGTCTTAATGGCACAGGTTTGTCTTTTGTTCCTAAAAAACCTACTACACCATTGATACCTTTGATGGTTGCTTCAACTTCACCAAAAAATTTGGCTTGTATCAAAATATATCCTGGAAAATAATTGCGTTCTTTGGCAACTTTTTTACCATCTTTTATTTTATAAACCTTTTCCATTGGTATTAAAATTTGAGGCACAAATTCAGTAAGTTTACCTTTTATCAACTCACTTTCTAAATTAGCCTTAACTTTTTTTTCTTGTCCAGAAACAGCACGGACAACATACCATTGTAAATCTGTTACTTCCATTATTTAGTTACTCCGTATAAAAAGTCTAAGCCAAAACCAATTCCATAATCCAAAAGCATTAAAAATACTGCAAAAATTATAGATGATATAAGTACAATAACTGCACTTTCTCTTAATTGATCCCAAGTTGGCCAAGATACTTTGTTAAGCAATTCATCAACTGAACTATTCCAAAGATTTTTAATTTTTTCCATTCTTTTATTTTTTTTGCACGGGAACAAGGATTCGAACCCTGATCAAAGGTTTTGGAGACCTCTATTCTACCATTGAACTATTCCCGTCTATGTCAAAAGCTGTTAGTGTGTTTCAACCAACAGCCTTTGAATAATTTATTATTTCAGTGAAATTAATCTAAAATTTCAGTTACTTGACCAGCACCAATTGTTCTACCACCTTCACGGATTGCAAAACGTAAAGTTTTTTCCATCGCGATAGGAGCAATTAATTGAACAGTAATAGTGATGTTATCACCCGGCATACACATTTCAACACCTTCTGGTAATGAAACTTCACCTGTAATGTCAGTGGTACGGAAATAGAATTGAGGACGATATTTGTTAAAGAATGGAGTATGTCTTCCACCTTCTTCTTTACTTAATACGTATACTTCAGCTTTGAATTTAGCGTGTGGAGTTACTGAACCTGGTTTACAGATAACCATACCTCTTTTGATAGCTTCTTTATCGATACCTCTCAATAAGATACCTGCGTTATCACCAGCTTCACCTCTATCTAATAATTTTCTAAACATCTCAACACCTGTTACAGTTGAAGAAAGTTTTTCATCACCTAAACCAATAATATCAACTGGCTCACCTACGTTAATAACACCTCTTTCAATTCTACCAGTTGCAACAGTACCACGACCAGTGATTGAGAAAACGTCTTCAATTGGCATCAAGAATGGTTGATCAACTAATCTCGGTGGAATTGGAATGTAGTTGTCTACTGCTGCCATTAATTCCATGATTTTTTCAACCCACATAGGCTCACCGTTTAATCCACCTAAAGCAGAACCACGGATGATTGGAGTATTGTCACCATCGAAATTATAGAAACTTAATAAGTCACGGATTTCCATTTCTACTAAGTCTAATAATTCTGGATCGTCAACCATGTCACATTTATTCATAAATACAACAAGACGAGGTACACCAACCTGACGAGCAAGTAGGATGTGCTCACGAGTTTGTGGCATAGGACCGTCAGTAGAAGCAACAACTAGTATAGCACCATCCATCTGTGCAGCACCCGTTACCATGTTTTTAACATAATCCGCGTGACCTGGACAGTCAACGTGAGCATAGTGACGTGTAGCAGTTGAGTACTCAACGTGCGCAGTGTTAATTGTAATACCTCTTTCTTTTTCTTCTGGAGCAGAGTCAATAGAATCGAAAGAACGAGCTTCTGATAAACCAGCATTTGCCAATACAGAAGTAATAGCAGCTGTTAATGTAGTTTTACCGTGGTCAACGTGGCCAATTGTACCAATGTTAACGTGGGCTTTAGAGCGGTCAAATGTTTCTTTTGCCATGATTTTTAAATTTAATTATATTTTATTTTTTTTGTTATGTTTCTATTTTTTTTGCTTTGAGCCATTGAAGGGATTTGAACCCTTGACCTCTTCCTTACCAAGGAAGTGCTCTACCCCTGAGCTACAACGGCAATGTTTTGTCGTTTTGCTCATTCTTTGATAATCACTCACTTGTTTGTTGACTATCAACTTAAAGCGAGCGGGAGACGAGGCTCGAACCCGCGACCTACAGCTTGGAAGGCTGTCGCTCTACCAACTGAGCTACTCCCGCAATTTTAAGGCCTATCTTCACAAACTTCTATTCTCTATAAATAAAAGAATGAGTGGGGAGTGGTGGATTCGAACCACCGAAGCCGAAGCAACAGATTTACAGTCTGTCCCATTTAGCCACTCTGGAAACTCCCCAATGCATTGCAATGAGCCACTTGTCGGGATCGAACCAACGACCTACTGATTACAAATCAGTTGCTCTACCAGCTGAGCTAAAGTGGCATTTTAAAGAACTGACTTTTTTACTCTGTCTATCTTTAGATTTTTGTAAAAAGGACTGCAAAAAAAGCGAATTAAATTGACTTTTCAAAGCGTTTTTAATTTTTTTTTAAAAAAAATATTTTAAGTTCTTTAAATCATTGGTTATTCCCTCTTTTGTAAAGGTATTTTTACTTTATAAATTGGGCTTAACTTACTTGTGAAATCTTCTGCTTATACTTAATAAGCTTAGCTTTTATTGCATCTTCTGCTTTGTCTAAAGCATTCTCAAATGTTTTATCCTTTTCCTCTACAAATAAGGTCGCATTTAGTACATTTATTTTAATCTCTAGTACTTTATTTTCTTTGTCGTCCGACTTTTCTATCTTCAAAAACACCGATGCATCAATTATTTTATCATAAAAGTGTTCTAATTTGTTCAATTTTTGAGAAATTAAATCTAAAAGCTTTTTGTCAGCTTTAAAATGTGGGGTTTGAAATTGAATATCCATATTGATTTGTTGTTAAATGGTTTTATTATTAGTTGTTAGTTTATTATTTTGTGAAATGTTGAGCATTTGTTTTCGCTTTTGACTTTTAATCGGAATCATTAATTATTATCTGTTTAAGACCAGCAAGTATAAAATTATTGGTTAATGTTTTGATTTTGGATGTGCTAAATTATATATTTTTTTTAATCTTTCAATAGAATTGTGTGTGTAAATTTGTGTTGCTGATAAATTAGCATGTCCTAGTATTTCTTTTATCGCATTTAATTCACTTCCATTCTCTAATAAATGTGTCGCAATTGAATGTCTTAAAATATGTGGACTTTTCTTTTTTATTGTTGTGTATTTATTTAATAAAAGATTGACTGACCTATATACAAATTTAGGATAAAGTTGCTTCCCTTTTTTAGTATTATATAAAAACTCTGAATCTATCGATAAACTTAGATATTTTGAAACTATCTTAGTTAAATCGCTAGTCATTGGTATGATACGCTCCTTGTTGCCTTTCCCCAATACCTTTAAGGTCATTTGCGAAATATTTATATCTGATTTTTTTAATGAAATCAACTCACTTAGTCGCATTCCTGTATGATAAAGTGTAGATAATAGGTCTTCTGCAAGTGAATCTTCTTCAGTTAAATGATTTTCAAAATCATTTAACATTTCATTCATTTTGTTCTCTGTTACAAAAACAGGTAATTTTTTTGAAACTTTAGGAGAACTCACTTTTAACATTGGATTTTTTTCCGCTATCTGATGTTTTAATAAATATTTGTAGTATGTTTTTAATGCTGAAATTTTTCTATTAATACTTTTAGAATCTAATCCAGCATTCATTAACGAAGCCAACCATGTTCTAATGTAGTAATGACTTATATCATCAACTTTCTTTATTTCATAGGTCTCTGAAAGCCATTTGAGACATTGACTTAAGTCATTTGAATATGCCAAAACAGTGTGTTTGGACAAACGCTTTTCTATAGAAAGGTAATCGAAAAACTGATGTAAATAAAAAGCGTCCATAATTTGAATTATGGACGCTAAATTAATATTTTTTTTTGAATTATTTTGCTTCTTCTCTCTGAACGAATTCTCTGTAAGCAGCTTTCTTGATTTCCATTCTTCTGGTTATAGATGGTTTTTCAAAGGCTTGTCTGCTTCTTAATTCTTTAACTACGCCAACTTTTTCGTACTTTTTCTTGTACTTTTTTAACGCTTTTTCTAGGCTTTCGTTTTCTTTTACGTTTATGTAAATCATTTCTTTATTTAATGGAGTGCAAATTTAATGTTTATTTCTGTAAATGCAAGTAAATTAATAATTATTTTAGAACTTGTCGTGAAATGACTAATTTTTGAATTTCTGAAGTGCCCTCTCCTATGGTACATAGCTTGCTATCTCTATAAAATTTCTCAACTGGGAAATCTTTGGTATAACCATAACCTCCAAAAATTTGAATAGCCTCTGTTGAAACTTTTACACAAACTTCACTTGCATAATATTTGGCCATTGCCGAAACTTTGGTTACACTTTGACCTGCATTTTTCAAATAACAAGCTTCTTGAATCAATAATTCTGAAGCTTCAATTTGAGTTGCCATATCTGCTAACTTAAATCCTATTGCTTGAAAATTAGCAATTGGTTGACCAAATTGTTCTCTCTCTTGTGCATATTTTACTGATGCATCGTAAGCGCCTTTTGCGATTCCTAATGATAACGCAGCAATTGAAATCCTTCCTCCATCCAAAATTTTCATTGCTTGAATGAACCCTTCTCCAACTTTTCCTAAAATTTGACTTTCGTGAACTTTACAATCCTCAAATATCATCTCTGCCGTTTCACTGGCTCTCATTCCTAATTTATTTTCTTTTTTACCTGCTTTAAATCCTGCAGTTCCTCTTTCAACTACAAACGCAGTGATTCCATGTGAGTCTAACAACTCACCTGTTCTTGCCAAAACTACTGCTACATCACCTGTAATACCATGCGTAATCCAATTTTTAGCACCATTCAAAACCCAATATTCACCTTCTTGTTTTGCTGTTACTTTCATACGCATAGCATCGCTACCTGTATTTGCCTCGGTTAAACCCCAAGCACCTATCCATTCACCTGAAGCCAATTTGGGCAACCATTTCTTTTTTTGATCTTCGTTTCCAAACTGCAATATGTGTCCAGTACATAAACTATTATGGGCTGCCATACTTAAACCTATTGACCCACAAACTCTAGCTATTTCAACTATGGCATCAGCATATTCAAAATAACCCAAGCCTGACCCACCATATTCTTCTGGAACTAAAATACCCATTAATCCTAACTCACCCATTTCTTTAAATAACTCTTTAGGGAAAATTTGATTTTCGTCCCATTCCATTATTGATGGACGTATATTCTTATCTGCAAAATCTTTGCACATTTGCCTAATCATTAATTGGCTTTCTGAGATATTAAAATTCATAATTCGTGCAAAAATAAAAAAAATCCTTCTATTTTTTTCACTTATTCAACTATTAAATAATTATTTAATCGAATAATAACACTGTCTTTTAACGAAATAATTTTTCTTAGATCTTCTATTGTATTGAATTTACCATGTTGTTTCTTGTATGCCATTATATTTTTAGCAGTTTTGAAACCTATATAAGGGTGCTGTTCCAATATTTTTTGATCAACTATATTTATGTTTATTTTTTTAATAGTTTCTTTTTTAAAAACAAATTTCTTTTGAAGCAACTCAACTATGCTAGGATTTAATCCCCACACTTCATTTAGCTGACTGTAACTGTAAAATCCACCCAACTTTTCTCTGTAAAGAACAATTCTGTTGGCTAATTTACTCCCTATTCCATATATTTTCTTTAATTCTGTGGTATCTATTTTGTTTATATCTGTTTGAATTTCATTTTTTTTAATATCTGTATTGCTTTTATATGTGTATTTTTCTTCCAATTTATTTTCTTCTTTTTTTACAGAAGGAATTGTTATAAATGGTTTTAATTCCATTACCAATCCACTGTCTATACCATATATTTTGAACAAATCATCTGCATTTTTAAATGAACCTCCCTTGGATCTAAAATTTACTATCCTTTTTGCTATATAACTTGTAAAACCTAATTCAAGGAGTCCTTTTTCTTCTATTGTATTGGGATTAAATTCAAAACGGACATTTATACTTTTGGAACTTTGTTCTGATTTTTTCTTTATTGAATTATTGTTTAATTCATTTACCAATGAATCGAAAGAATCAAAATTTGTGGTTTCTATAGTGGATTTAATTTCAAAAAAAGGAATAACAGTTATCAAAAGAATCAAACTTATAAGAACAAGCAAACCAATTCTCTCCCCTCTTGAAAGGAAAAAGTATGATTTATATAAATTTTTTAGTGTTTTTTTCATAAAAAAATGTCCATTTAAACTATTAAATGGACATTTTAAATTTGTTTATTACTTAAAAAAGAAGCTATTAAGATTTGATTGCCGCATTCATCAATTCTTCTTTGCGGTATTTTCCAGCTTCTAAATTTTCTTTAATGTCTTTGAAAGCTTTAATTGTTCTTTCAACATCTGCTAAAGAGTGAGCAGCAGTTGGAATAAGTCTTAGAATAATTAATCCTTTTGGAATAACAGGATAAACGACTATCGAACAGAAAATATCATAATTTTCTCTTAAATCAAAAGTCAAATGTGTAGACTCTGCAACTGTACCATTTAAAACAACTGGAGTTACCGGAGTTGATGTTGTTCCAATATTAAATCCAGCTTCTTTTAAACCGCTTTGTAATGCATTAACATTCTCCCAAAGTTTTTCTTTAAGTTCTGGTTGAGTTCTTATTAAATCTAATCTTTTCAATGCACCCACTACTAAAGGCATTGGTAATGATTTTGCATAAATTTGAGAACGTAAATTATAACGCAAGTAATTTAAAACTAGTTTAGGTCCTGCAACAAATGCACCTATACTAGCCATTGATTTTGCAAATGTTGAGAAAATCAAATCTATTTCATCTGTTACACCTTGTTCTTCGGCAGTTCCAGCACCTGTTTTACCCATAGTTCCAAAACCATGTGCATCATCAACAAATATTCTGAAATTGTATGACTTTTTCAATTCAACTATTTCTTTAAGTTTACCTTGATTACCACTCATTCCAAAAACGCCCTCTGTAATTACAAAAATTCCACCACCTGACTTTTCAACTAATCTTTGCGCACGTTGCAATTGTTTTTCGCAACTTTCAATATCATTGTGTTTAAACATAAAACGTTGTCCTTGGTGCAATCTTACACCATCAACAATACATGCATGAGATTCAGCATCATAAACAATCACATCGTGACGATCAACCATAGCATCTATTATAGACAAAACACCTTGGTAACCAAAATTCAATAAAATTGAATCCTCTTTACCCATGAATGCAGCTAACTCTCTTTCTAATTGTTCATGAGGATTACTATTACCACTCATCATTCTAGCACCCATAGGGTAAGCTAAACCATATTGTGCTGCTGCATCAGCATCTGCTTTTCTTACTTCTGGATGATTTGCTAAACCTAAATAGTTGTTCAAACTCCAATTTAATTTTTCTCTTCCATTGAAATTCATTTTAGGTCCAATTTCACCTTCTAATTTTGGAAATGTAAAATAACCATGCGCTTCATTGATATGAGCACCCAAAGGACCCATATTTCTTATCACTTTTTCGAATATATCTGACATAAATGTAAAATTTTCTATTTATTTTTTTGAAATTATTGCTCTTTTATTTGACTTAACAAACTTATTGCAAATGTATGTGATTTTTATAATAAAAAAAGCCCCCGTTTCCGGAGGCTGAATTTTTTTTAAAAATATTATTTGTTAAGCTAAATTGTTAACGTGTATAGTTAAGCTAGACTTTAAGTTAGCTGCTTTGTTTTTATGGATTATGTTACGCTTTGCTAACTTATCAATACTACTGATTGTTGTAGTTAATAAAGCTATCGCCTCATTTTTATCAGTTGATAATCTTAATTTCTTAATTAAGTTACGTGCTGTTTTATGTTGATAACGATTTCTTTCGTTCTTAACCTCAGTTTGTCTGATTCTTTTGATGGATGATTTATGATTTGCCATTTTCTATAAAAAGGACTGCAAAAGTAACACTTTATATTTAAAATACAATACTTGTTAAAAAAAAATCAATTTATTTTAGTTTTTTTTATCTCGATTCGAAACAATTATATTTTTTATTACTTTTGCTCACTTATGAAAAATAAATTAACCTTGTTGTTTATTGTATTAGTTACACTGTCTTCTTGTGGTGTAATTACAAAAGCTCGTTATGGGAATGGTCTTAAAATAAATCTTGATTTTGGCAAGAATTCTGAAAAGAATGTTACTTCAAATCCATCTAAAGTGAAAAGAAAATCAATTCCTAAAACTCAAAACATACAAAATCAAGTTGAAGAAACCTTTCTTTCATCAATAGAAAATACTTCTACGATTTCTACATTCACAAAGTTTGAAAATGAAACAACCCAAACTAAAACTAACACAATGATTAATCAATTTCCCAAGAAACCAATTCTTGATAAAATTGAAAAGAAAAAGGAAATAATTAAAACATATATAAAACCAAATCAAGCAAAGATGACCAATGATGACAGACCATTTGAACGCAATGCAAAATGGGGAGGTATCTTGTTTTATGGAGGTTTACTTTTAGCCCTATTGACTCCATTTTTATTTGCCTTTTTTGGTCTTGCTGGATTATTACTCTGCTCATATTCTCTTGGTGTAATTAAAACATCTAATTATGCTTACAGAGGTTATGGGTTAGCAAAAAGTGTATTAATTATTTATCTTGCTTTATTAGTAATAGCTTTACTTTTAATAGGAGCTTTAATTGCATCCTTTTAATCTTTCTTATTTAGCAACTTACTTTTAACAATGAAAGTCCTTGTAATTGGCAGTCGCATACCTTATCCACTGCATGATGGTGGGGCAATTGCTACCTACAACATGCTTAAGGGTTTATGTGATATTGGGGTTGAAGTTCACTATTTTTCAATAAATACTAAAAAGCATTTTGTTGATTATTCAACCATAGATAATCAGTTTTCATTTCTAAAAAAAATTAAACCCTTTTATTTGGATACTGATATCAGATTGAAATCCGCTCTTAAAAGTTTTTTCTTGGCAGGTTCATACAATTTAGACCGTTTTTACAACTCAGATTTTGAAAAAGAACTAATCAATTACATCCAATCACAAACTTTTGATATTATTCATTTTGAAGGTTTATATGTTGCAAAATATGCTTACAATATTTCACAAATATCAAACACACCAATTGTTTTAAGACAACACAATATTGAATATAAAATATGGGAAACTTTGGCATCAAACACTAAATCTATCCATAAAAAAATCTTATTTAAGTATTTTGCTAAGCAAATTAAGAAATTCGAGACTCGTGTTTTTGGCATTTTTGATGGCATAGCAACCATTGCTAAAACAGATGAATCTGTCATTTCATATAATAATTACCTCAATGTACTGACCACAATTCCTGCAGGGATTATTAATAACTCCAATCCTCCTGGAAGTAAAGTGAATTCCAAATATGTTTACCACATTGGCTCAATGGAATGGATACCCAATCAACAAGCTATGCTATGGTTTGCACAAAACGTATGGAGGTTAGTCATTAACAAAATACCTGACGCTCATTTTTATATGGCTGGCAAAAACATGCCCGAAGAGTTTTCCAAATTAAAAACAGAAAATTTTCATATTGTTGGGCAAGTCAATGATTTAAAAAAATTTACTTCCGATAAATCCATTCTCGTTGTTCCCTTGATGAGTGGAAGTGGAATTAGAATAAAAACGATTGAAGGTATGTTTGCTAAAAAGGCAATTGTTACCACAAGTATTGGAGCAAAAGGAATTGATGTGATTGACAAAAAACATTGTTACATAGCTGACAATGCCAAAGATTTTGCAAATGCTTTAATTGAATTGATTCAAAACCCTGATTTAAGAGACACTATTTCAGAAAATGGTTATCAATTGGCATTATTTAATTATGAAAACCAAAATGTATCAAAACATTGGCTTAGTTTTTATAAAAAAGTAATCAAAAATTATGATTATTAAATCCCATTAGTGTTCGTTTTTAACTCGTTATAAAAGAAATTAAATAACACTTTTAGTCAACTAGAATCTCAAGGCCATCGTAGGCCAAATGAAATCCTTGAGGCAATTCTTTTTCAACTTCATAATGCAAGCCAAGTTGGTGACTGATGTGTGTAAAATATATTTGTGGCACTTTCAATTCCTGACCCAAAGTAATAGCTTCCTCCATAGTAAAGTGACTGATGTGTTGTTCTCGTCTAAGTGCATTAACAATTAACACTTTTGAGCCTTTTATTTTTGCCTTTTCATCATCATTAATGAAATTGGCATCTGTTATATAGGTAAAATCCCCAAATCGAAAACCCAAAACTGGCAGCTTATAGTGATACACTTGAATTGGGACTACCTCAATATCTTGAACAAAAAATGGTTTATTTTCTATATTTATTAGATTAATCTCAGGGATTCCAGGATATTTTTCATCAGAAAAAATATAGGCATACTCTCTTTTCAAAGCATCTTCAACCCTATCAGTCGCATATACATCTATAGCAGATTTATTAACATAATTAAATGCTCTTATGTCATCCATTCCTGCAATGTGATCTTTATGTTCGTGAGTAAAAATTAAGGCATTGAGTTGTTTGGTATTGGACCTTAACATTTGCTGTCTAAAATCTGGACCACTGTCTATTACAAAAGTTTTATTTTCAACTTCTATTTTAATACTACTTCTTAATCTTTTGTCTTTATCATTACTGCTATTA
This sequence comes from Bacteroidia bacterium, assembly GCA_044377005.1. Classification (GTDB taxonomy): domain Bacteria; phylum Bacteroidota; class Bacteroidia; order NS11-12g; family UBA955; genus JABMMZ01. The sequence goes on along the minus strand of JBILJV010000002.1, from coordinate 62,242 downwards.
CAAACCACACAACTGCAAGCAATCAATGGAACACCTTGAGAAGTACCTGAGCCTAAAATAGTAACTTTGATTTTCATTAATAAAGTTCCTCTGGACCTTCGCCAAATGATTCACCAAATTCATCCTCCTCTTCATCAATATCTTCACCTTCTTCTCCAAATCCTTCCTCATCGAATCCATCTTCTACTAATGGTGCATGCTTGCTTACTAATTTGTTGGCTATTTCGTCAAATTCATTTTCATCAACAATCTTGAATCTTCCAACCCCTTCATTTTGTTTAGGAGCTTTTCCTATTGATTTGAATACCAAAGGATAATTAATTCCTTTTACATCATTTTGTATGCTTTGTAATTCTATAAGTAAAGTCCATTCTTCATTAAAATCTGTTATAAATATAAATTTTTGATGAGGGTCATTGATATGAGTGTTTAATTTGGCTTGACTCATTAAAAGTTTAGAAGAATCTTTCAAACTTATTTCTTTTCCTTTTCTCCAATTGTCATCAGAAATATAAAAAGATGAATCTAGTTTTTTATTAAAACCGATTGCATCTATGATTGCATTAAAGAAAACTTCAAAACTCGAAATTGGTGAAACGTCGATGACTCTGCAAATATCTTCATCTTCTTCAAACCAAACCTTAAAACGATAGATCATATTTTGCAAATGTAAAATAAATTAAAAACAAGTCAAAGTAAATTAATCCTATTCCTTGATTTCTTATTTATTCAATTTTAAATTAAAATTTTATTTCTTTTGAATTCCCATTTCATGAGCCAATTGATCCAAAAAAACAAATGCTTCGGCTTGAACATCGGCCACAGTTCCATCTAAAATACTTTGTTTTACTGCATTTTTTAGTAGTCCAATATGTTCCTTTTTTATGATTTGATACCTATTGATAATATCTGTTCCTGATATGGGTGGTTGCCAATTTCTGAGATAGTCTTTTTCTGCAACTTGTTTAATTTTCTCTTCTACAATGGCAAAATTCTGTTTAATACGCTCTACTTTTTTTTCATTTTTACTAGTGATATCACTTTTACAAAGTTTCATTAACTGGTCAATGTCCTCACCAATTTCCATCATTAAACGCCTAACTGCACTATCTGTTACTTTTTCTTGTGACAAAACAATAGGGCGAAGGTGCAAAAGAACCATTTTCTCAACAAACTTCATTTTTTCATTCAATGGCAATTTTAACTTTTTGAAAATAGGTTTCACCATTCTACTTCCTTTGTCTTCGTGACCATGAAAAGTCCATCCAATACCAGGCTCAAAACGTTTAGTAGCAGGTTTGGCAATATCATGTAAAATAGCGGCCCAACGCAACCATAAATCATCGCTCAATTGGCAAAGATTATCAAGCACTTGTAAAGTATGGAAAAAATTATCCTTGTGACTGAATCCATTAATCGTATCGACGCCATGAAGTGCCTGCATTTCAGGAAAAACCAATTCAAGAAGACCTGTGTAATAAAGGTATTCAAAACCGATTGAAGGAACAGGAGACATAATAATTTTATTCAACTCCTCGGTAATTCGTTCTTGAGAAATAATACTAATTCTATCCTTGTTTTTAGCAATCCCCTCAAATGTTTCTTCATCAATTTTAAAGCCTAATTGGGTTGCAAATCTAATGGCTCTCATCATCCGTAAAGGGTCATCGCTAAACGTTTTATCAGGGTCGAGCGGGGTTCTTATAGTTTGCCTTTCAATGTCCCCCAATCCATCGAATGGGTCGATTAATTGTCCAAAGTTTGCACGATTCAAACCAATTCCCATGGCATTGATGGTTAAATCTCTTCTGTCTTGATCGTCTTTCAATGTTCCGTCTTCAACAATAGGATTTCGACTGTCCCTTTGGTAACTTTCTTTTCTTGCGCCTACAAACTCAATGATTAAATCTTCGTAAGAAATTTGTGCAGTTCCATAATTTTCAAAAAAAGAAACCTTAGCATTTCCCAATACTTGAGCCAAAGATTTAGCAAAATCAATTCCTTTTCCTATTACTACAAAGTCGATATCCTTAGAAGGTCTGTGTAAAATAATATCCCTTACAAATCCGCCTATCAAATAAATTTCTTTGTTCTGTTTATCGGCCAATTCACCAATTTTTTTAAACAAATCTAAATGCTTGATAAATAACTCCGATTGATTAAGATACATTTTGCAAAACTATCTTAATGCGATTAATATAAAAAATCGATTTACAGGTATCTTTTAAAAAAATTTTGTAGTTCGAAAATGTGTTATTAATATTGCGTTATGAGACGTTTAAAATTACCTTTAATTTTTACACTAATTTTTGTGTTAATAGGCTGTGGCAGTAATGAATCTAATGAAAAAGATTTGCTTATTGAAAACATTGAAATAATGGCAGAAGGACCTCTTTTTGAGGGATCAAATACAGGGCAGGCTCTTATTGAAGCTCCATTATCCGATTTTTTGAATGAACATAAATTAACCAATGAACAACTGAATAGTGCAAAGGTTAGTGAAATTATACTATCAATAGATGATAGTACTAATTTTGACTTATTTCAATCTATTACGTTACAAATAGTTTCAGACCAAACAGACATGATTAAATTAGGATTAGTAAATCCAATTGAAAAAAACAGTCAATCTTTAACTTTAAAAATTGCAGGAGAGCAAGAAAAATTAATAGAAGTTTTAAAACAAGACAACGTTTACATTATTGCAGATGCAATATTAAATCAAGACACGGATATGAGTCTTAAGTTTAAATGCAAAATTAATTTTAAAATTTCACATAAATAATAACCATTAGAAATAATATAAATATGAAAAAAGTACATTTACTTATCCTTGTATTAACAAGCATTCTTCCTTTCGGATTTACTTCTCAAGACCCAAAAGGCGATCGTTTAATTGGCGTTTGGGAACCTAGTAACGGTAGGTCAAGAATCAAAATTGAAAAAATTGGCGCTAAATATTTTGGTAAAATTGTATGGCTTAAAGAACCAATTGACCCCAATACTAATAAAAACAAAGTTGATAAAAATAATCCCGACACTTCTATGCGTAATGTTCCTTTGAAAGGCTATAGAATTTTGAAAGACTTTGTTTATCAAGGTAAAAACGAATGGTCCGAAGGCTCAATCTATGACCCTGAAAATGGAAGTACCTACAATTGTGTTATTAACATGAAAAATGACAATGTGTTGGATATTCGTGGTTATATCGGCATTAAAGCTCTAGGTAGAACTGACAGTTGGAAAAGATTAACTGTAAAATAATTTATTCTTTTTTATATTTATTATGGCAAAATTCTTTAAAGAATTCTTTGTTATTCTTTTTATTTGTTGTTCTTTTTCCTTGTTTTCTCAAATAGACACAACCGCTGAAGAAGATTACAGTCAATATGAAAATGTAAGTTCTGAAGGTAAAATTAAATTATTTTGTAATCCCAAAATTTTTGACCTTAGTCCAAATCGATTTGTATCGGTTGGCTACGATTACATTTTTAACAGCAAAATAACAACATCACCTTATGGTTTTTACCAAGATGGAGACAAGAATTATAACTCACGAACCAGTCAATTTACCACCCATGGCCTAAGAGTTAATACCAACATTCCTGTTATTTCTAAACCCAATTTTTTGTGGCAAATGGGTGGAGGCTATATCCGTAGTTTGTACGAACACAATACTGATTTTGATTTAAATGGAATTGACGATCATGACAAATTCATTGGAAATCTAAGACAATTTGGATTAACAAGTACCAATTTAAATTCTACTTTTTTTGTTCCTACTAGTGAAAAAAACTTCATCATAGTTCAAGCAATGGGTGAATTAAATGGCACTTATAATCTTTCTTCTGAATCACAAAAACCTGACTTTACAACCATTCGTACTTCAGTTAGTGCGCTATATGGAAAGCGACCACACGACAGATTACAATGGGCTGTGGGATTATCCAGAACTTACCGAGCGGGTGAAATGAATTATATTCCTGTTGTGATGTACAATTATACTTCAGTTAATAGAAAATGGGGAACGGAAATTTTATTCCCAGCCCGTGCAGCTTACCGTAGAAAATTCAATTCTAGAAGTATACTATTAGCAGGTTATGAATTGGAAGGAACTAGTTACAGGCTATATAACTTAGAAAATAATGTCCCAACTGCTGATCCTATGACTACTATTAGAAAATCAAGTTATGAACTACGAAGAAGTGAATTGCGTTTTAGATTAGATTACCAAAGACAGTTAAAAGGATTTGTTTGGTTGGCTATTCAAGGGGGTATTCGTTATGATTTGAGTTATAATGTGGATGCACTTGATGGTGGCAATGATTTTTTCAGAGGTTTTTTTGGCAGTCAATCTTACTTGATGCTGAACCAAGTGGGACTAGCGCCTTATGTCAACGTAAGCATCAACCTTGTAAGCCCTTAATATGAAATTTATCGCAATTTTAACCTTAGTTTCTTGCTTATTTGCTTGTCAAAATAAAAAAGAAACGGTTGACATGATATTGTATAATGGTCAAGTTTTAACCCTGGACGATAGTATAACTTCTGCCACTTGCATTGTTATCAAAGAAGGCAAAATATTGGCATTGGGAAACGATGATATGCGAAACCAATATACTTGTGTTTCAAACCAAATGATTGATTTAAAACAATCGTTTGTTTACCCAGGTTTTATTGACGCCCATTGTCACTTTTACGGCTATGCCAAAACATTGATGAATTGTGATTTAACAGGCACTAAGAGTTGGCAAGAAGTTATTGATAGACTTGAGGTTTTTGCGAAAAAAAATCCAGATTCATGGTTGATTGGCAGAGGTTGGGACCAAAATGATTGGGACGTCAAATCGTTCCCTAACAACGAAGCCCTAAACAAACTATTTCCAAACAGGGGGGTGTTCTTACAACGAGTTGATGGTCATGCGGCTATATGCAATCAATATGCTTTAGACTTAGCTCAATTTAATACCAAAACTAAAATAATGGGTGGAGAGTTAATTAAGTCTAACAATGAATTAACAGGTGTTATTTTAGACAATGCCGTTGATTCTATTCGTTCTTTTATCCCCAACTTGCCTCAAAAACAATTAATAAGCGCTTTGAAGGAGGCGGAAACTAATTGTTATAAAACAGGATTAACAACATTAGCAGATGCAGGTCTTGATGTTGAAACTGCCCTGTTTCTTGATTCACTTTATCAGCAAAAAGAATTGAGTATTTATCAATATATCATGTTAAATCCCACGCCTAATGGCCTTAAATTTGCACAAGAAAAAGGAATTTTTGAAACCCAACACTTAAAAATTTCTAGTTTCAAATTATATGCAGATGGTGCTTTGGGTAGCAGAGGGGCAAAATTAAAAAAGAGTTATTGCGACCAAGACCAACACACTGGTTTATTACTTAACAGTCCTGAGTATTTCAATCAATGGTGTTCATGGATTTTGCCAACGGGTTATCAAGTTAATACCCATTGTATAGGCGATTCTGCTAACCGGTTGTTACTTGAAATATACGGAAAGCATTTAAAAGGGAAAAACGATGAAAGATGGCGTATAGAACACGCACAAGTCATTGACCCCAAAGATTTTGAATTATTTAATCAATATTCCATAATCCCTTCGGTACAGCCAACACATGCAACCAGTGATGGACCATGGATGGAACACCGTTTGTGTTCTCACAGATTAAGAGGGGCTTATGCCTACCAAACCTTACTTAAACAAAATGGCTATATTCCCTTGGGAACCGATTTTCCAGTGGAAGGTATTTCTCCTTTAAACACCTATTTCAGTGCAGTTTTTAGAGCTAATATCAATGACCCCAAACAAACCGTTTATTTAAAAGATGAGTGTTTAAGTCCCATAGAGGCTTTGTATGGCATTACACTATGGGCAGCCAAAGCATGTAAACTTGAACACAGAAAAGGAAGTTTGAGTAAAGGTAAAGAAGCAGACATCGTTGTACTTGACAAAGATTTATTAAAAACCAGTCAGGCCGATTTTAAAAACATAAAAGTTAAAATGACTATAAGTGCAGGTCAAATAAAGCACAACGAAAATTAAATTTCGTGTCCCATTTTCTCTTTTTTAGCTTTGAGATAAGCGGTATTATGTAGATTAGGTTGAGCAATAATTGGAATATTTTCGATTATTTCTAATCCATAACCAATCAGTCCTGTTCTTTTCTTTGGATTATTACTCATTAATTTCATTTTAGAAACGCCTAAATCTCTTAAAATTTGAGCTCCAATGCCGTAATCTCTTTCATCCATTTTGAATCCAAGTTCCAAATTAGCATCTACAGTATCTAAGCCTTCTTCTTGAAGTTTATATGCTTTCAGTTTGTTGAGCAATCCAATACCTCTACCCTCTTGATTCATGTATAAAATAACGCCTTTACCTTCTTTTTCAATCATTTTCATGGCAGCATGTAATTGTTCACCACAGTCGCATCTGCAACTACCAAAAATATCACCTGTCATACAACTGCTGTGTACACGAACCAAAATAGGTTCATCTTTGTGCCATTCTCCTTTGGTTAATGCTAAGTGTTTAGTTCCATCGTTTATTTGAGAAAAAGCGATTAAATCAAAATTCCCAAATTCAGTTGGAAGATTAACTGATATTTCGCGTTTAACATGACTTTCATTTTTGATTCTGTATTTGATTAAATCCTCAATAGATACAATTTTCAAATCAAATTTTTTAGCAATGACCATCAATTCAGGAAGGCGTGCCATTTCACCGTCTTCTTTTAATATTTCCACGATACAACCTGCTGGTTCAAATCCAGCTAATCTTGCAAAATCTATAGCCGCTTCGGTATGACCTGCTCTTTTTAAAACGCCTTCTTTTTGGGCTTTTAGTGGGAAAATATGTCCTGGACGGGCTAGGTCATTCACTTTAGTCTCAGGATTAATCAACGCTTGAATGGTTTTACTTCTATCAGAGGCTGAAATTCCGGTAGTAGTTCCATGACCTTTTAAGTCAACAGAAACTGTAAAAGGAGTTTCGTATAGAGAATCATTAGAACTTACCATCATTTCCAATTCCAATTCAGAACATCTTTCAGGCAACAAAGGAACGCAGATTAAGCCACGTCCTTCCCTTGCCATAAAATTAATCATTTCAGGCGTAATATTAGTTGCGGCTGTTAAAAAGTCACCTTCATTCTCTCTGTCTTCATCGTCCACCACGATAATTAACTTACCTGCTTTTATATCGGCTATTGCTGATTCTATGGAATCTAATTTTATTTGTTCAGACATACGTTTTTGAAATGGTTTGCAAAATTACAATTAATTTTAAGCTTATTAACAGATAAATTGTGAAATATGTTTTAAACCGATTGATACATAAAAATAAAGGATTGAATATTTAATTGTTCAAAGAGAGCATTTCCAATAATTCTTTTGATTTCAATCCCACACATTTTTTAAACCGTTAAAACGATTTTGTGTATTTCACGTATATAAATAACCCACTTTTTTAAACCGTGGGCTATAGTTAAAAAACGGTTTTAAAATTTCGAAATTTGGGCTCTTTGAGCCTCGAATTTGGGTAATTAATTTTAACCGTTTTTAATTATTTTTTTAATTATTACTTGCTCTTTGTATTTGAACTTGATAAACAATAAACCATTGGGAGCATCAGATAAGTCTATTTTTTGATTTAATACTTTAGCCCGTTGCAATAATCTTCCATCCATTGAATAAATGCAATATTCAATCCCGTTAATTGAATTATTATCAATCCAAATTTCATTGCCAGATGGATTTGGGTAAAGCTTAATAGTGAAATCATTAAATTCACTTTCAATACCAACGGTATTATTTCCAAATTGTTGAAGCCAATGATCAATAATATCAAAAACATAATAGCTGTTTTTATCTTGCATTAAAAGATGGCTATTTCCCTTAACCAAAGAATCCTCAGGCAATGATACAACGTCTGCTATGCCTCCTGCATTTTGAAAAAGTTTGGAGACTGCTTCCACAGCTAACTTTCTGCTCGTTTGATTTCGTGAAGATATGTAGTCGCCATAAACGCCAAACATATGAAACCCATTAAAATCAGGAAAATCAGTACTATCTGGTGGACCTGCTGGTTCAATTAAAATTAAACCATTCACTTGAGTTTTCTTTTGATGAGCGGCTAAAACGGCAGACTGTGTTCCAGCACTGTGAGACAATAACCATACTTTGCCTTTTATTGAATCAATTACTGCGCTAATAGCATTTTCATAACGAAAAGTAGATGTCCCTAAATAAGGGTAATTTAAAGCAAAATCCGCAAATGAATCAGTAGGAAATTGCGCGTCTGTGTATGGATTACCTTGCGAAGATCCAAAACCCCATCGTCTCCATATATCAGACTGCCATGCTTGAACTGACCCTTGTGTAGCTGGTTTTCCATTACTTGGCACACTAAATGGTGCTAAAATTCCACCTGTTACAAAATCAAATTTTGGATCATTTACCATATAAACGTCATACCCATTGTCTGCAAATAATTCAGCCCATCCTTTCCTGTCGTCAGGTGTTGTGAAAAAAATATATGATGTCAAATTTAGCCCAGGCACCATAACGATAGAAGCACTTTTTGTTTTATTTCCCGATTTTATAAAATTAACCAATGCATCATTGGTGTAGTAACTTCCATAAGTATGTTGAGCCATACTCTGTAAAACAAAAAGCATGCTAATGGTTAAAAAGAAAATAGGTTTGAATATTCGTTTTTTATTTGTATTCATTGATGTTGTAGAAGAAAAATATTGATTTTATGTTTATTATAATTTTACTTTTTTTTAAATTTTTTCCAATTATAATCAAAAAATATAATATCCCCAAAAATTAAATTACCCTAAAAAATTAAAATGATTATATGATAACAATCAATCCAAAGCGGCCAAAGCACAAGCCATACCATCCAATGCGGCACTCATGATGCCACCTGCATAACCTGCACCTTCACCACATGGATATAAATTTGTAATTTCGGAATGTTGGAGTGTTTCTTTGTCTCTTGGTATTCTTACTGGTGATGAGGTTCTACTCTCCACCCCCACCAATACCGCATCATTGGTTCTATACCCTTTTAATGATTGCCCAAAATGCGACAAGCCTTCTGCCAATGATTGACTGATAAAGGGAGGAAGAATGGAACGCAAGTCAGCTGATACTAACCCCGGCAAATAAGAACATTCGGGCAAGGAATTTGAATCAATATTTCTGATAAAATCATCCATTCTTTGTGCAGGGGCAACGATGGAATTCGATTTTAAATAGGCTTTGTGTTCAACCTCTTTCTGAAAATTCAATGCTGACAAAGCATGATTCCCAAATTTCTTTTGCCAATGTTCTGGATTTACCGTGACAACCATGCCACTGTTGGCAAAAAAACCGTTTCTTTTGCTTGGACTCCATCCATTCACAACGACTTCTTCGGCATTGGTAGATGCTGGAGCAATGATACCTCCGGGACACATACAAAAAGAAAACACACCATTTCCAGCCGCTTGTGTGACTAAAGAATAAGAAGCTGGAGGCAAATATTCTCCTCTGTCATTTCTGCCATATTGAATTTGGTCAATAACCGATTGTGGATGTTCTATTCTTACCCCCAATGCAAATGGTTTCGACTCTATGTGAATTTTTTTGTCATTCAACAATTCAAACACATCGCGTGCTGAATGACCTGTGGCTAATATTAAATGAGAAACTGACACTTGTTTTTGGTCATTAATTGAAATCGAAGTAATTTTTCCATTCACAATTTGCATGTCAGTCATTTTGGAATTAAAATGTACTTCGCCTCCAGCCGCCAAAATAGTTTCTCTTATATTTTCTACAATTTGTGGTAGTTTATTGGTTCCAATATGGGGATGGGCGTTTACCAAAATATCATGAGAGGCCCCATGATTGACCAAACAATGTAATACTTTTTTTATATTCCCTCTTTTCTTGCTTCGGGTGTATAATTTACCATCACTGTATGTTCCGGCACCTCCTTCGCCAAAACAATAATTACTTTCGGGATTTACACTTAAACTTTTATTCAACTGTGCCAAATCTCTTCGTCTATCTCTTACCGACTTTCCTCTTTCAAACACAATTGGTTTTATCCCTTTTTCTATCAACTGCAAAGCGGCAAACATACCGGCAGGACCAAAGCCTATGATAACTATAGATTTATTTTGTTTTAAAGGTTCCATTGTAAACCCATTGTCAAAATCTTCCTCTGTTATTGTCTCATTTATAAAAACAAGAATTTTGAGAACATAAAATACATGAGGTTTTTTTCTAGCATCAATGGAACGTTTGAGATAACGGAGAGCTGAAATATCCGAAACAGAGACATGAAGCGCAGCCGATACTTTTTCGATGATAAAAGATTCATCAAAAGCTTGTTCAGGCAATAGTTTAAGTTCTATTTCTTGAGGCATAATTGCTAAACTAAATGTTAATCTTCGTTCAACAATTCGTTACTATTCGACTTTGGTTCTAAAGCTTCTAATTTCAATTTGGCAATTCTAAGAATTTCGACATCGTCAAAATTTTCCAATACACTGTTTAATGTAGCTTTTGCTTGGAATTTATCTCCTTTTTTGATGTAAAAATCAGACAATAAAACAAAGGTTTTTCCTAACCAAAAATCATAATTATTAAATTGGTTATTAAACTCCATAATGCTTTTTCTACATTTATCTAAACTGTCTTGCATGTAGAACATATATGATTGGTAATATTTGGCTTCTGCCGCATACACATCTTGTTGATTTTTTAACGTTTTGGAAAAATAAGCATTGGCTGATTTATACATACTGTCATGTAAATAATACTTTGCTATGGTATTGTTACTTTCCCCAAACTCCACATTGCTTAATCTGTCATATTTCAACAATAACTCAGATTTGGTTTTTGCTTTTTCTCTATTTCCTAATAAATTATTACAACTGATTTGACCCATTAACGATTTTTTAAGATTAACATTATTAGTACTGAACCTTTCTAAAAGTTCAAAATAAGGTAACGCGTTGGTACAGTCCTCATTCTTTTTATAGATAGCACTCAATCTATCAAGTGCATCTTCTTTAAATTCAGAAATTTGATTGTCTGCAATAAACTTTAGTTTAGTCACTGCTTTTTCTTCATTAGAAAGATTTAAATAACATATTGCAGCATAATAGTTTGATTGAAATATGAAGAATCCACTGCTAAAGTTTTTTAAATAATCTTCAAAATCAACTGAAGCTTTGGTGTATTCCTTGTTCAAAAACAAACGAAAAGCAGCATCAAAGTAAAGAGAGTCTTCTTTAGTTGTGCTTATATTAACATTTGGCAAAGATTTCACCCAATCAACATATTCTTTGATATTTCCTTGCTTTTTGTAAACTGATTCAGAATTTCTAATTGCTTTTTGAGCTTCGGGAGTACCAGGATAGGTTTTAGCGATGTATTTATATTGAGTTAAAGCATTGCTGTAATCCCCTTGGATGTAATATATACTTCCTAAAGACTCGTAACAATTTTTTGCTAATGATGAATTAGGGTAATCGTCTATTAAATATCGATAATATCTTTCAGCTTCTTTGTAATTTTCTAAATCATAATATTCTCTAGCGGTTTGATATATGGCTTCAGGAATATAAGGTGAATTGGGGAAATCTCTAGAAATTTTCTTAAGGATGGCAATTTTATTAGCTGATTTATTTTGCAAGCCATAAATCATTCCTTGTTGAAACATGGCATAATCGGCACCTGTATTTTTGTTACTTACAATGTAAGAATAGGCATCCAAAGCTGCATTATAATCAGAAATAGAGAAATAGCAATCGCCCAAGCGTAAAGTTGCATCATGGAACATATTTTCCGGTAAAGTATAACCCACACTTGTTTTATATCTGTTAAAATAAATGGCAGCTTCTTGGTATTTCTTTTGGTTAAAATAAGTATATCCGATTGCATATAGGGCATCTGGATAATACTTAGTTTTTTTAGATTCCGCATTTTCCAAAAAGCGTTGGTAGTTAAATCTTGCGTTATCGTCTTTGCGTTGTTTGTAATCCATTTCACCTAACCAAAAGTATGACTCCCCAACCAAGTCATTGTCCACTTTATTAGCAATTGATTTTTTAAACATCAATTCAGCATTGGCAAAATCTCTTTGGAGGTATAATTCTTGTGCTCTTAGAAACAATACTTTTTGGTAAAGTTCACGAGTGGTTTGATCGCTCATTGACATTTCATCTAACACACTAATGGCAGCTTTGTAATCATTGGCAGAAAGAAGAATATTTGCTAAATTCTTTCTTGCTTCGTTTCGATATATAGATTTAGGAAAAAAATCTATAAATTTTTGATAGGCGGCAATCGATTTATTGTTATAATCTAATTCGTGGGCTAATTTGGCATAGGAATACATTGATTCTTCTTGAATAGATTTATCAAAATCAGTTCTTTGAGCTTCATAAAAAGCATTAAATGCATTTTGTTTTTTTCCCACTTGAAGAAAGCATTCGCCTAAGTTATAACTTGCACTTTGGGCAAGTACATCTCCTGCATTTGCTATTTTCTCAAATAATTCAGAACTTTTAATACAGTTTTTATTCACAAAGTAAGTGTAACCAATTTCATAAGCTTCAGCATTGTTTAATTCAGAAAGTTTGTAGTTACTTTTCTCAAAGCACTCAAGTGCTTTGTCATAATTTTTGAGACGGTAATAGCATTTACCAAGCAACATATCTCTATTTTTATTAAGACCTTCAAAGTTTTTACCTACTGCATAGTCAACAGCTTTTTGATATTCGTTTTGAAGATAATAAATTTCAGCAATATAAAGTTTAACTTCTTCTTTTTTGTCTTCTACTTTTTTAAATGCTTTAAGAGCTTCCTTGTATTCTTTGTTCATGTAGCTAACATAACCATAATAGTAGGTTGCTTCGGTAATGTAGGGATTTTCAGAAGTTGTTAGGGGATATAACTCTTCTTTGGCTTCTTTAAATTTAGCGGTTTTAAAGTAACAATATCCCTTGCGATAAGACAAGGTTTGCTTTTCCTCTTCCGACAACCCCATAGGATTTACTTTTTTATAGAACGATAGTGCTGTTCTGAATTTAGTAGTGTTGTAGTAATAATCTCCAACTTCAAGATTGGCATTGTTAACTTTTCGACTTTGCGGATGTCTTTGAATAAAGTCAAGCATATTCGCAAGCCCATTTTGGTGCATTAATTTTAGTTTACAACTTGCAATATAATATTCCACATCTATAGAATTCACAGCATCATTTGCATAAGGCAAATAATCCATAAAAATAGAAATGGCAGCATTGTATAATTGTTTGTCATACAACTCAATTGCATTGTTATATAATTTAATACGATTTTCGTTACCTGCTGTCTTTTGAGCTACACCAAAAAAAGGTGTTGAAAAAACAAACAGTAATAGATAAATATGTTTACTAAAAGCAGTTTTATGCATTATTAGGCAAAAATAAGTTGTTTTAAAGTTGTTATACAAAATGAGTTTTGAACAAAATACACATAATAAAGCACAAAATAAGTCAAAAAAATAGACGCTAAATCCTCTCAGATCAATTGAATTTATTTATTTTAAGTATTAAATAATGTTTACACCTGAGCAAAAAAGTATACACTAGTCTTTTAATCTATTAAAATAAATGAATACTTTTGCAAAAATGCATCGTTTAGTTTTATTCATTTATAGCCTCGCTTGTCTTCCTTTATTTTCTCAACAGACAACGGTCGTTAAGGGCAAAATTACGGATTATAAAACAGGAGAGCCTGTAACAGGGGCCTCTATTCAATTTAATAAACTTGAGGAAGGTGGATATTCAAATTTCAATGGCTTATACTCCATTAAAACCAGTCAATTTTCTGATACTGTAATCATTTCTTATGTTGGTTACAAAACTTTGTATTACCCTATAAAACCCTTCACCACACAGACAATCAATGTTAAGTTAGAACAAGAAGAATTACTCTTTAAGGGTGTGACTACTTCAAATAAAATCAACAGGGCTCTTAGGATTATTAAACTTGCTCAAGAAAACAAAGCGAATTACAATTTCGAAAAACTAAATTCTTTTGAGTGTGAAAGTTTTACTAAAGTACAAATAGCGGTAAACAATGTATCTGAAGATTTAAAAAACAAAAAACTTTTAAAAAGTGTAGAAGGTATTTTTGACACTCTATCCTATTTAAGTGAAGATAAAAATAAACAAGTTTTGCCCATCTTTTTGTCTGAAAATTTAAGTAATTTTTACTTCAATAAAAATCCAAAACTAGTAAAGGAAGTTATTGTCGCTTCAAGAATTAAAGGGATAGGCGTTGATGATGGTTCATTTTTATCTCAATTGTTAGGTTCTACCTTTCAACAGTATAATTTCAATGACAATATCCTTCCTATTTTAGAAAAGAACTTTATTTCACCTATCAGCAAATCGTCCTTTAGTTATTACAATTATTCATTGAAAGGTTCTTTTTATGAATTGGGATCTGAGCGAAAAATTTATCAAATTGAAGTAACTCCTAAAAATCCACTCGACCTAGTATTTACTGGTTATATTTGGATAGAAGACAGCTCTTTTGCTCTTAAAAAATTAACTTTAAGTATTACCAATAAAGCCAATTTAAACTTTGTAGAAAAACTAAAAATTACACAAGAATTAGAAGTAACTGAAGCAGGTGTTTATGTGCCTGTAAAAACTAGAATTTTGATTGATATTGCTGAAATTTCCAAAAAATCAGCAGGTATGATTGCCTTGTTCACCAATTCATATGAAAAAATTATAGTAAATAAAGACCGTACCAATAAGTTTTTTGATGCGGCAGTGTCAATGAACGATGATGCCACTCAACAAAGTGAGGCCTTTTGGGATACGATGCGTCATGAAGAACTTTCTGTTGATGAAAAAAGAGCTTTGTCCAAAATTGACACTTTAACCAATGTTAAAGTGGTTAAAAATTATGTTGAATTTATCAATATATTATTTAATGGATATAAAACAATTGGTAAAATAGATTGGGGACCATACGCACTTTTGTATGGCTACAATGTATTGGAAGGACACAGAGTGAGAGTTGGAGCTAAAACTAATTTCAAATTTAGTAAAAAAAATATCTTAAGTGGTTATGCCGCTTATGGTTTGGGAGATGATTTATGGAAATACAAGTTACAATATGAACGAGTTTTACACAGAAAACATTGGACCATTTCAGGCTTGTCATACAAAAATGACATTGAACAAATTGGCGTAAACGACGACTATTATGGTTCAAGCAATTTATTTACAGCTGTTTCTATCTTTGCCGCCAGTCAATTAAACAGAACCAAAGAATCAAAAATTTGGATCAATAGTGAGTTTACCAAAGGTTGGCATGCCAAGGCCCTTTTTACTCACAAAGAATACATTTTTCAACCCGTTAATAATTTCAATTTTGCTTATAAAACTAATTTCAATGACAGTAATAATGTTTCAAGCAATTTCACCAATGCAGCTCTAGTTTTGGGACTAAGATGGGCACCAAAAGAATACTATTTACAAAACGACAATGAGCGTGTAAAACAATCTAAACCAGGAGGTCTTGCCTTGTCGGTTAACTACACAAGGGGATTAAAAGGATTTATGGGGAGTAGATTTAATTACAACAGAATAACCGCTTCCATAGAAAAAGGGTTGAGTTTTGGATATTGGGGACGAACTGATTTTACACTTTCAGGAACAAAAATATTTGAAAGACTACCTTACCCATTGTTAGAAGTTCACAGAGGGAATCAATCTTTCATTTATAATACATCTGCCTATAATTTGATGAACTTTTTTGAATTCGTAACCGATCAAAGTTTATTTTTCAAAATGGAACACCATTTTAACGGTGCTATTTTCAACCGAATTCCTTTAATGAAAAAACTGAAGTGGAGAGAATTTGCCGAAGGTAGAATGGTTATGGGAAAACTAAGTGAAAGAAACATAGACATCATTCCAAGCGGCAAAGTATTTGAAGGCAAGCCTATAACTCCAATTACGAATTCAATCAACCGAGAACCATACATTGAAGTCGCTTATGGAATAGAAAACATCTTTAAAGTTTTACAAGTGGTTGCCATTCATAGATTAACACACTTAAACAATCCTAATATTAATAAATTTGCCATTAAAGTTGGATTAAGCGTTAGTTTTTAAAATAACAATGAAAACATTAATAGTCATACCATCCCGATTTGGGTCAACCCGATTTGAAGGCAAGCCACTGATAGACATTGCTGGAAAAACATTAATACAAAGAACTTATTTACAAGCCAATAAAAATGAATTAAACGCCCGAGTTATTGTAGCAACAGATGACGAAAGAATATACAAACATGTTAATACTTTTGGTGAATGCATGATGACAAATGTTCATCACCAAAGTGGCACAGATCGTTGTTTTGAGGTCTTAGAAAAGCTGAATGAATCTTTTGATCTTTTAATCAATTTACAAGGCGATGAACCCTTTATTCAACCCAATCAAATCAGCATTTTAGCAAAGGGGTTAATGAATGTAAATACAAAAATAACAACCTTAAAAAAAAGAATAAAAAACCAAGATGATTTGTTGAACCCCAATCACGTTAAAGTGGTTACAGATAAAATTAACAATGCTTTGTATTTCTCACGTCAGGCAATCCCCTATTTAAGAGGAATTGGAAGTGAGGATTGGGTGAATCATTACAGCTATTTCAGACATATTGGAATGTATGGGTTTCGCACAGAAATTATTCCTAAGTTAAAATCTTTACAAGTAAGTGAATTGGAGCAACTGGAAAGTTTAGAACAATTAAGATGGCTAGACAATGGATTTAAAATCAATGTCTTAGAAACTGACTTTCAAAGTCCTGCGATTGATTCACCAGAAGATTTGGTAACTGTTGAAAATTTCTTGAAAAGCAATCCTGAAATGATAGACTAAAAACTACTACCTTTGTCATCCGGTTATCTGCTCCATCTGTGCCATGTACTTTATACATAAATCAGCATCAAATAACCAATCAAAATCAGCAAAATGGAACAGAAGTGTAAATACATATTTGTAACCGGAGGAGTTACATCATCATTAGGGAAAGGCATAATTTCAGCCTCATTAGCCAAGTTATTACAAGCAAGAGGTTATCGTGTTACGATACAAAAACTTGACCCTTATATCAACGTTGATCCGGGCACATTAAACCCATACGAACATGGTGAATGTTATGTAACCGAAGATGGTGCTGAAACCGATTTGGATTTAGGCCATTATGAACGTTTTTTAAATGTTCCAACTTCTCAAGCTAACAACGTAACAACTGGTAAAATATACCAAACTGTTATTCAAAACGAAAGAAGAGGTGATTATTTGGGCAAAACAGTTCAAGTTGTTCCTCATATAACAGATGAAATAAAAAGAAGAATTCAAATTTTAGGCAATTCAGGCAACTACGATATTGTAATAACAGAAATTGGTGGTACCGTTGGTGATATTGAATCTTTGCCATTTATTGAGGCGGTAAGACAGATTCAATGGGAAATGGGTGATGACAATGCGATTGTTATCCATTTAACACTTATCCCATTTTTAAGTGCTGCTGGTGAATTAAAAACCAAACCAACCCAACATTCTGTTAGATTCTTGTTAGAAAGTGGTGTTCAACCTGACATATTGGTTTGTAGAACAGAACATTCATTAAATGCCGAAATTAGACGAAAAATCGCTTTGTTCTGTAATGTTAATGTCAATGCTGTAATTGAAAGCATAGATGTAAGCACAATTTACGATGTACCTTTGGTAATGCTTAAAGAAAAACTAGACAAAGTTGTTTTATCTAAATTAAAATTAGCAGCCAAACAAGAACCTGATTTAGAACAATGGAAAGAGTTTTTACAACATATCAAACATCCTAAAAATGAGGTTAATATTGCATTAGTTGGTAAATATGTTGAATTACCTGATGCTTATAAATCAATTAATGAAGCCTTTATCCACGCAGGTGCTGCCAATGAATGTAAGGTTAATTTGAAATATGTTCACAGTGAACTTATCACTGATGAAAATGTTTCTGATAAATTAAAGGACTTTGATGGCGTATTAGTTGCTCCGGGTTTTGGTGGCAGAGGTATTGAAGGTAAATTAACCACCATTCGATACGTGCGTGAAAACAATATTCCATTTTTCGGAATTTGTTTAGGTATGCAATGTTGTGTTATTGAATTTGCAAGAAATGTTTTGGGAATGAAAAATGCTCACAGTACAGAAATGGATGAAAACACGAAGTTCCCTGTTATAAGCATGATGAGCGAACAAAAAAACATTACTATAAAAGGTGGTACTATGCGTTTGGGATCATACGATTGCAATTTAACAAAAGGAAGTTTGGCCTACAAAATTTATGGCAAAAGCAAAATCAGTGAACGCCACAGACACCGTTACGAGTTTAATAATGAATTCCAAAAAGAATTTGAAAAAAGTGGTATGTCATTAACAGGTATTAATCCTGAAACTGGTTTGTGTGAAATCGTAGAAATTAGTTCTCACCCATTTTTTATTGGGGTTCAGTTTCACCCTGAATTAAAAAGTACCGTTGAAGCCCCTCACCCAATCTTTGTGAAATTCATAAAAAAAGCAATGGAAAAGTAAACTTTTATAGTTTACAATGAACCTTGCAAGTGGTATTGTTCATACACGATTCGCAAACTACATAAATGTTTTCTGCAAATTTTTTGCTCACAAAAACATGCTTTTCTTTTACTTCTATTTCCATTATTTCATCATAAGGATTAATGGAAATAACTTGTATCACATTATCTATTCCTAATCCTACTTCAATTACATATTTCAAAAAAGCAGCACTATTGTCTTTAACCGCTACCATGCGACATTGCTCACCTATTTTCATGTTTGAAAGCATATTATTATACTTGTATTTTAACTCCCCTTGAGCATTGGGAATAACATCACCATGAGGATCAAATTCTGGGTATTCCAAAAATTGGTCTAACTTATCTATCAATACATCACTTTGAATGTGTTCTAATTGTTCGGCTATAGGATGAACTTCATCCCACTTAAAATTCAACTTTTGAAATAAAAATGTTTCCCATAAACGATGCTTTCTTAAGATGTAGATGCCAATTTTATACCCTTCATCGGTTAATTTTATTTTACCATATTTCTCATATTCAATCAACTTCTTCTCTTTCAACTTTTTTAACATGTCATTGACTGTAGATGGTTTTAAGCCCAATTTATCTGCCAATTCATTGGTGCCTGCCTCCCCTCGCGACTCTTCTTTTAGCGTAATACTAATCAATGTTTTTAAATAATTCTCTTCGGTGAATGACAACATGCAGCAAAGGTAATAAAAAAATGAAACTAAATTTGTTAGATTAGTCTAACTTTTGTAGTTTTGTAATATAAGATGAAACATATTCTTCCACTAATATTGATTTTTATTCCATTTATTCTATTGGGGCAAAACAATTTTATTAAAGGAAGAGTAATGAATGACAGTGTTCCTGTTCCTTTGGCTAGTATCTTCATAAAAAAAACTCAAAAGCAAGTTTTAACAGACAGTCAAGGATATTTTATTATTGAGCACAACAACAGTCGCATTATCCATTTAGTTGTCAACTGCATAGGTTTTCATCAAAAGGATATAGATATTCATCCAGAGAATTACAAGCAGTCATATGTTACTATTCAAATGAAGGAAAATATTGAAACATTGGGAGAATTTGTGGTAACAGGTACTATGCGAGTAACCAAGCAAACCTCATCTCCCATAGTAGTTGAAACATTCAATCAAGCATTTTTGAAAAAAAACCCAAGTCCTAATTTATTCGAAGCGCTTCAAAATGTAAATGGGGTTAGACCTCAAATAAACTGTAGTGTTTGCAACACTGGCGATATTCACATCAATGGATTGGAAGGTCCTTACACCATGATATTAATAGATGGCATGCCCATAGTTAGCAGTTTGGCTTCTGTATATGGATTGAGTGGCATACCCAATTCTATGATAGAAAGGGTTGAAATAGTAAAAGGACCTGCCTCTTCCTTGTATGGTTCCGAAGCCATTGGTGGATTAATCAATGTGATTACAAAGCGACCACAATATGCGCCTTTAATAGCCTTTAATTCGATGGTAACTTCATGGAATGAAATAAACAATGATTTATCTATTAAACTAAAAATATCACCTAAAGTCGCTGTTTTAACTGGCATCAATTATTTTAACAACTCAAAAATTTACGACAAAAACAAAGACAATTTTACAGACATAGCTCTACAAAATCGACTCTCTGTGTTCCAGAAATACAATTTTGAACGCAAAAAAAACAAACTTTTTTCAATTGGACTGAGGTTTTTAAATGAAGACCGATGGGGAGGAGAAACCCAATGGACCAAAGCATTTCGTGGTGGTGACAGCCTATATGGTGAAAATATTATTACCAAGCGGTTTGAGTGGATTGGCGCATACCAACTACCTATTAAAGAAAATATTCAAATTCAGTCAAGCTATACTTCACATTATCAAAACAGTGTATACGGAAATGTGCCATACATCGCAGATCAAAAACTATTCTTTATACAATCTATTTGGACTAAATCGGCACAAAAAAACGATTGGTTAGCCGGTATTGCCTTCAAAAACATCAGATACCAAGACAATTTAACTAATCAAACTTTACCTGATTCTATATTAAACAATCCATCTGGAACGGTTCCGGGGCTATTTATCCAATATGAGAGAAAACAAAACGAAAGACACCGCTTCTTATTAGGAATGAGATTTGATTATTACCGTCTTCATGGTCCAATTTTCACTCCCCGAATTGCTTATAAATACAACTTTAACCCAAGCACCATTTTCAGACTGAATGCAGGAACTGGTTTTAGAGTTGTAAATTTAATGACCGAAGAACATGCATTAATGACAGGCGCAAGAACCATTCAAATAAACAATCAAATTAAACCTGAACAATCCGTCAATTCAACGGCTAGTTTGAGTAAATCAATGAGTCTGTCAAAGTATAATTTAATGAATATTGAAACCAGTTTATTTTACAATCATTTTTACAACAGAATATTGCCCGATTACGACCAAGACCCCAATAAAATCATTATAGAAAATATACAAGGGTATTTTTACACAGCAGGATGGAGTTTATCCTCGACTATACAATTAAAAAATGGCTTACGGTCCGAAATTGGATGGACAGCCATTGATATTAAATCAGTCAATGGTAACAAGAGAGTAAGACCCATATTAACAGAAAACTATTCTGCAACTTGGTCTATTTCCTACCCCATTAAGAAACTAAAAACCACCATAGATTACACAGGAAATGTTTACAGTCCGATGCGATTACCAATATTGAATGGGCTAGACCCAAGAAAACCCCTTTCACCTTGGTGGAGTATTCAAAACATTCAATTGAGTTACAATGGATTTAAAAAAATTAGATATTATGGAGGAGTAAAAAACCTACTTAATTATACACCAAACAGAGGCAATCCTTTTATCATTGCCCGTGCCAATGACCCTTTTGACAAGCAAGTAACCTTTAATAGCAAAGGGGAAGCAGTTAGTAGTGTCAACAATCCACATGCTCTTACATTTGACCCTAACTATATATTTGCCCCCAACCAAGGGATTCGTTTTTTTATTGGATTTAGAGTTGACATAGATTAAAAAAAGCCATTCAAATGAATGAATGACTTTCTGAAGTTAAAACTAATAAAACACAATCAACTTTCATTTAACATTCCTTTTATTAAATAGTTTTAGAGTTAAAATAAAATTCCCAATTTTCAACCAATTACTAGTTTAACGTTATTGCTTTCGATTTAAACACATATCCCTGTGGTTGCGCTGAACATGGGGATTCAAACAATTATAAAAGATTCTCTAATCTCATAAAACAACCCATAAAAAAAGCCATCCGTTTTATACGAATGGCTTTTTTTTTAGTATATCATATTTTAAATATTTGACATCACCGATTTAGGTGCTGCACTTAAAATAGCATCAGAGGCTCCTTCTTCAAACTTTTTGAAATTATCATTAAACTTGTCTGCTAATGAATTAGCGGCTTTGTCGTATTCTGCTTTGTCTGACCAAGTATTTCTTGGGTTCAATATTTCACTTGATACATTTGGACAAGCTGTTGGCATTTGCACACCAAAAACAGGATGTTTAACAAATTCAACATGGTCTAATTCTCCATTTAATGCAGCAGTGAGCATGGCACGCGTTAAAGAAAGTTTCATTCTGCTTCCAACGCCATAACCTCCTCCACTCCATCCAGTATTCAATAACCAAACTTTTACATCTTTATTCTCATTCAATTTTTTACCTAATAAATCAGCGTACTTGGTTGGGTGTAAAGGTAAGAACGCTTGACCAAAACACGCAGAGAATGTACTTTGAGGCTCTGTAATTCCAGCTTCTGTACCAGCCACTTTACTTGTGTAACCTGAAATAAAATGATACATTGCTTGTTCAGCAGTTAATTTAGAAATTGGAGGTAATACACCATAAGCATCGCAAGTTAAAAAGAAAATATTTTTAGGTGCTTTACCCATAGACGGCACTGCAATTCCTTCGATATGTTCAATAGGATATGCAACGCGAGTATTTTCAGTAACAGAAACATCTTCGTAATTTGGTGTGTTCGTATTCGGGAAAAATCTTACGTTTTCAACCAAAGCACCATGTTTAATAGCATTCCAAATTTGAGGTTCTTTTTCTTCTGTCAAATCGATACATTTAGCATAGCAACCACCTTCGAAATTAAACACTGTTTCACTGTCCCATCCATGCTCATCATCTCCTATTAATTTTCTTTCAGGGTCCGCACTTAATGTTGTTTTACCTGTACCAGACAATCCAAAGAATACAGCTGTATCACCTGCTTTACCAATGTTTGCAGAACAATGCATTGACAATACCCCTTTTTCTTGAGGTAATATATAATTCAATACTGTAAAAATTCCTTTTTTGATTTCACCGGTGTAACCTGAACCACCTATTAAAATAATTTTTTTAGTAAAATTGATAATAGAGAAGTTATGTTGACGGGTTCCATCTTCAGCGGGATTAGCTTTGAAAGAAGGAGCAGCTAAAATAATCCATTCAGTTTCTTGCGCTTCGTTTTGAGGGCGTAAAAACAAATTCTTTGCAAATAAATTTTGATATGCAGATTCCGTAACTACTTTAATGTTTAATCTGTAAGAAGGATTAGCACAAGCATAAGCATCTCTTACAAACAATTCTTTACCTTCAAAATGAGTTAAAACCTTATTCAATAACGCATCGAACTTTGTTTCATCAAATTTAGTATTAACTGGTCCCCACCAAACTGTGTTTTCAGTTTTAGCATCGCAAACAGTAAATTTATCTTTTGGAGATCTTCCTGTAAATTCACCTGTATCAGCTGCCAATGCACCTTTGTCTGTTAAAATACCTTCTTTTTTCTCTAAGGCTAGTTTTACTAATTTGTCTGTTGAAAGATTCAAATAAGCTTTGGAAGCTTTATCGATTACATGCGATATGATGTCTTGATTATTCATTGATATGTATAAAAAATTTCGGCAAAAATAACGAAAATTTAAAACAAATTAACCTTTAAAGTAATTAAAAAAACAAAAAAAATATGAGTATCAACCTACTCACAATTCAAAATAGTTATTTCATTGATTGATTGCGCATATCTTATACTACTTTTTTAATTTTTTTTTACTTACTTTGTATTCTTTTAGAATTCAATTGAAAATCAATATCAATTTTTTATTTTTAACACTTGTTTTAGTAGCTCTTACCGCTGTAAGTTTGATAATAGTGCCTGAAATTATCAACCCATTTAATATCATTGAAAACGATTGGTTTATTTTAAAAATGTACCGATTACCCAAAACTTTTACGGCACTTTTAGTTGGTTCTGCATTATCCGTCTCTGGCTTTATTTTACAACAATTGTTTAGGAATCAGCTTGCAGGCCCTTACATATTGGGGGTCAGTTCAGGAGCCTCATTAATGGTTGCAATTGTCTTAGTTCTTGGCATTAATACTTGGCCTCTATTGGGACAAATTAGTTTGTCTTTGGCAGGTATTTTAGGCGCTACTCTTATACTTCTCCTTATTTCCAGTTTATCCCTAAGATATGGCTATGGATCTATCATACTTTTGTTTGGTGTTATTATCAGTATGATCACCGGCGCCTTTCAATCACTCTTAATTTCGTTAGCTTCTGCCGAGGAAATTAAAAATTTGAGCCTTTGGAGTATGGGTTCTTTTAATCAAGTAATAGGAACCGACTTAGTTCTATTAGTTATTGCTATTATCATTGGTTTGGCATGGGCCTATTTCCTAATGAATCCTCTGTCTGTTATGGTTTTAGGCGATGAAGTTGCCAATTCTATGGGCGTAAACACTCGCAGAACCTCCTTCCAACTTTTGGTTTGCACGGGACTACTTACAGGTGTTGCCACTGCTTTTTGTGGTCCTATCGCATTTGTAGGTATTGCTGTTCCCAACTTGGTAAAAATACTGTTTAAAAGCGTACAATTTAAATCCTTATTGATTGCCAATTGCTTATTGGGCAGTACCATGACCATTATTGGAGATATCATATCTTCATTCGATATTTGGGGTTTTCAAATCCCTATTAATGTAACTACATCATTAATAGGCGGACCTTTTGTTCTTTATATCCTTTTTAATTCTTTCAAAAAATGAGTGGATTTATAAAATTGAGTGACTTAGTTGTAGGGTATAAAGAACCTATCATTGACCCTTTAAATGCCTCGGTTAATTTGGGAGAACTGCTTATTTTAAGTGGAAGAAATGGCGTTGGAAAATCTACATTATTAAAACACTTATCGGGTTTTATTCCTCCTATTGGTGGCATTATTGAAATAAACAATTCCAATCTCTCAAAATTATCTATTCAAAAACGTGCAGACTACATCGCTATTGTTAACAACAATCGTATTGAGGAACATTATATTACTGTCGAAGATTTGGTAAAAATGGGGCGTTATAATCACAATGGTAAAATAGAAAACGACCATTTTGTAGAAGAAGCAATTTATACGATGGGTATTGAACCTATTCGAAAAAAAACCTTGAATAAAATCAGTGATGGCGAGTGGCAAAAAACGAATATTGCCAGGGCATTATCTCAAAACACTTCTATCATCATTTTAGATGAACCTAGTGCATTTTTAGATTATCCATCTAAAATACAACTCTTTGAAAACCTTAAAAACATTTCAAAAAATCAAAATAAACTGATCATTGCCTCAACCCATGATTTAGAGATTGCCAAAAAATTTGGCACTCTATTTTGGCATGTAAATGAAGGAAAAATAGATCAATTTCAAAGTCCAATGCCTGAATTAAATTGGTAATTTAAGCTTGTTTTAACAATTCTTTTGCATTTTGCATAGCGCTTTCGCTAATGGCATTGCCACTTAACATGTTTGCCAATTGCTCTATCCTTTCGACGTTATTTAATTGATGTATTTGAGTGTAAGTTTTATTGTCATGCTCAGACTTACTTACAAAATAATGGTATTGTCCCGAAGCAGCTACTTGTGGTAAGTGAGTAATTGCAATTAACTGATGGTGCATTGCAATCGACTTAAACATTGAGCCAATATTAGCAGCTACTTTTCCTGATACACCCGTGTCTATTTCATCAAAAATTAAAGTTCCCAATTGGTTCGATTTGGCTTCAATGTTTCTGATAGCCAATGCCAAACGACTCAATTCACCACCCGATGCAACCTTGTCTAAAGCTTGAGGCGCTATACCAACATTGGCAGAAAATTTAATGACTAAATGGCTGTTCCCAAATTCATTAAAGGTCTCTGTTTCATTTATCTCAAACATTACAACAGATTTAGGCATCTCTAATTGATGTAAATAATGTTCAATTTCTATTTTTAACAATGAAGCTGACTTAGTTCTGGATTGATGTAAGTTTTTAGCCAATTTTGACATTTCTTTTAGAGCTTCATTGACTTTCTTCTGAGTTTCAGCTATTTGTTGCTCTATAGAACCAATTCCATTGAGCTGTGTTGCAATGTTTTCATAAACCAACAAAAGCCCATCAAAATCACTTACATTGTGTTTTCTTTTTAACTGATAAATGGCATTCATTCTGTCATTTAACTCCTCTAATCTGGATTGGTCTGTCCCAACCTTTTCTAACAAATCATTTGCTTCATTGGCAATGTCTTTTAATTCAATAATAACCGATGAAACCCTTTCGTACAGGGTGTTACAAACTTCACTGTAACTTGCCATTCCTTTTAATTTCTGCTTAACCCCAGTTAAAACCACCATGACGGATTGCTCTGAATCTAAAATTGATACGCCTGTGTATTCAGCCGTTTGTTTGATTTGTTCAGCATGATTCAACAACTGCAGTTCTTTATCAATCTCGGATTCTTCGCCTGCTTTTAACTGTAAAGTGTCAAATTCATTGACCAAAAAAGCCAAATAATCTTTTTCTTTGAGCATTTCAGACTGTTTTTTCTTCAATTCAATAAGCGTTTTTTCCTCTTGTTTGAATGAAGTAAACACTTTTTGGTAAGTGATTAAAGCCTCTTTATTTTGGGCAAAAGTATCTAATAAATTAAATTGAAAAGCGGCATCACTCAGTACCATATTTTCATGTTGAGAGTGAATAGAAACTAAATTTTCAGCCACTTTTTTAAGTTGAACTACCGATACAGGAGTATCATTCACAAATGCTCTTGATTTGCCTTGTTTACTGAATTCTCTTCGAATAATAATGGTAGATTCATAATCCAACTCCAGTTGCTCAAATATTTTTTTTATTCCCCAAGATTCATTTAAAAACTCTCCTTCAATAACACACTTTTCAGATGTGTCTATTTGTGTTTTCAAATCAGCACGATCTCCTAAGATAAGACCAAGTGCATCAATTAAAATTGATTTTCCTGCACCTGTTTCACCTGTAATTACATTATATCCTTCATGAAATGAGACTTGAAGTTGTTTTATAATCGCAAAATTTTGAATAGAGAGTCTTTTGAGCATTATTTAACTACTTAATATTTGTGACAATCGCCATAAATTTTTATCTATTGATTTTGAATTGTTTATTGCTTCATTGTATGGTGTTATTACTATTTCATTATTGACAACCCCAACACAGCTATTTTTAACCCCATTTAATAAACATTCCACTGCAGAACTACCAAGTCTACTTGCCAATATTCTATCGTTTACACTTGGCTTCCCTCCTCTTTGTATATGTCCTAACACAGAAACTCTAACATCGGCTTGATTAAATTCTAATTTAAACTTATCGGCAACTTCGAAGGCGTTACCCTCGGTGTCACCTTCGGCAACTATAATAATACTAAAATCCTTTATTCTACGTTCTGGGTTATTAAAATGTTGCCTTAAGCCTTCGTAGTCAGTAAATATTTCGGGAACTAAAATCCCTTCAGCACCACCAGCAATACCTGCGTACAAAGCCAAAAAACCGCTGTCTCTGCCCATTACTTCTATAAAAAAAACTCTATTGTGAGAATCAGCAGTATCTCTTATTCTGTCAATCGCATCTAAAGCGGTATTTGCTGCGGTATCAAAACCAATGGTATAATCGGTGCCATATAAATCATTGTCTATAGTTCCAGGGGCGCCTATACTTGGAATACCAAATTCATTGTAAAATATTTCAGCACCTGTATAAGTTCCATTCCCTCCTATACAAACTAAACCTTCAACTCCAGCACTTTGCAAATTATGAAAAGCTTTAAGTCGACCTTCTTGAGTATGAAACTCTTTGCTTCTTGCGGTTTTTAAGATAGTACCACCATACTGAATGATATTTGCTACATCCTTCACTGAAAGTGGAATAATATCATTGTCAATCATCCCTTGGTAGCCTCTTTTAATACCTAAAACCTCTTTATTGTAAAAAGCAGCGGTTCTCACCACTGCTCTTATACAGGCATTCATTCCAGGTGAATCGCCACCTGATGTCATTACTGCAATTTTATTCATTCGTTTGATATCATACAGTTAGGAACTAAAAAGTTACTATTTTAAAATCATTTGGGTGGTTCCAATTTTGTAACCTTCAGTAAATATTTCTATTGTGTAGGTTCCTTTAGGATAATCACCTTGTTTTTTACAATAAACAGTTGCTTCTAACTTTTCGTTTTGATAGTCAATAATTTTCTTTTCTGTGAACAAAGTTTCAGTACCGTCTACTTTGGTAGTTTGAACTTTATTAGCAATTGGAGCCCCATCTGGCCCAATAATTTTAACATAAATTTCTTTTTCACCTGCATCCGAAATTTCATTCTTATTCAAAATAAATTTCACTCTAACCTCTTCGGTACGGTTTGCTTTTAGCGTTTCAACTTCTTTTTTACCAAACACTTTTCGCTCTCTAACTCCCACAGCTGAAATGGAACCTGCGTTTAATCGTTTTGCTAAACTGATTGTTCTGTTTTTAGATTCTATAGTTCTAGCTTGTTCGGCAGTTAATGCTCTTTCAGTTCCTAACTCTTGATTTAAACCAGAATTTTCATCCGTCAACTGTTGAACTTGACGTTTTAATTCATCAATTTCAGCTTTATAATTTTCAATTTGACTTCTTAATTCCGCAATTTCTGATTTTGCTTTTTTGTAATCAGTTTCAGATAATTTTCCTTTTTTAAGGAGAACTTTAATTTGATTGATTTTTTCATTTAAAGCGGCATTTTGCTCTTGCAATTGTCCTTTTAGGTCTTGATTTTCAGAACTTAATTGCTCAAATTTTGCAATTTCTTCTTGTAAATCTTTTTCAAGCTGAACTTTATCGGCAGTTAATTCGGTAATTTGAACTTCCTGTTTTTTATTCTTGTTCCATAAATTGTATCCAATACCTACATTCAATGCAGCCAAGATACCAATCAAAATCAGTAAATACCTTTTACTTTTTTTGTCTTTTTCATTTTGTTTTATTTCCATACGATGATTGTTTATATTATTTATTATTCAACAAAGTTATAAATTTTGTTTCAATTCTTCAAAAAACCTTTTCAAAACCTCCAAACTTTTTACGATTTCCATTTTTTTATCCTTTTCATTTACATATCCACCCATGTATTCATTAGCTCCACTGAGTGTATAGCCTTTCTCTTTAACAAGATGAAAAATCATCTTTAAATCTTCAATATTTTTAGAAGTGTATAAACGATCTCCTTTTCTGTTTTTATTTATGTTTTTTAAGCAATCAAACTCTTTTTCCCAAAATCTAAGTAAAGAAGGTGCCACTCCAATAAGCTTTGAAACCTCTCCCATTCTGTAATATAACTTCTGGGTATTTGTATCATCTTTAAGTTTTGGCATTAGTCGAATGATTGATTAGGTGCAGAAGCTCTTTCCAACATCAATTGGTATTCCTCGTTGGTTAAATCGTTGTAAAAGAAAAAAGCTGGATTGATTGGTTGTCCGTTTTTGTGCACTTCATAATGCAAATGAGGGGCAGTTGACTTCCCTGTGCTACCCACCAAACCGATTAACTGACCGCGTTTTACTTTGGCCCCACGTGCCACACTGAACTTGCTTAAATGGGCATACAAAGTCTCATATCCATTGCCATGGTTAATGCGAATGTGTTTGCCATATCCCCAAATATCTGATTGCACCAAAGAGATTACACCATCTGCTGTTGCATAAACCTCAACGCCTCTTGCCGCAGTAAAATCAATTCCAGCATGGAAACGTTGGGTTCTATAAAAAGGATCCTGACGGTATCCAAAACCAGAACCTATTCTTTCTAATTTTTTATTAGCAACAGGTTGAATGGCAGGAATTCTTGCCAAAAAATCTTTTTTAGTTTTTGCTAACATCAATAATTGATCGAAACTTTTGTTTTGTTGTGCATATAACATCTGAATTTTATCCAATTTCTGGGTTAATTCAACCAACAATTCCGAATTTGGTAATTTTCTTAACGCTGAATATTTTTCGAGCATTTTTGCATTGTCTGCATAAGATCCTTTTTCCGCAGGTGGTTCAGTTTCATAGATTGAACGGTAAACATTAACATCCTTTTCTTTTAGCTTACTGAGCTCATTGTTTAACATATTTAACTGCAAATTGATACTTTCCAATTCTGCTAATAAATCATAATTAGCCGATTTTAGTTTCTTTTCACTTGGAGAGTCGACAAAGCGAGAGAACAATAAAAAGAAAACAAAACCCAAAATAATTGAAAACGAAAAAACACCAATACCACGGAGTAACAAGACCCAACGGCTTAATTTATATTTCTCATAACTGAGGGTTTTGGGATTAAAGAAATATTTGGTCTTTGCCATGCTTATTTACTGTAATGTATTTTGTACTTTTGCAACCTTAAAATTGAATTTTCAAAAATAATAGAATATTTTAATAATTGTATGTTAAGCGCCAAAGAAATAAGACAGACTTTTTTAGATTTTTTTGAGAGAAAGAATCACCACATTGTTCCCTCTGCTCCTGTGGTTATAAAAAACGACCCAACTTTAATGTTTACGAACGCAGGAATGAATCAATTTAAAGATTATTTTCTAGGAAATAAAAGAGCGCCATACAATAGAATTGCAGACACTCAAAAATGCTTGCGTGTAAGTGGAAAACACAATGATTTAGAGGAAGTTGGGGTAGATCATTACCACCACACATTATTTGAAATGTTGGGTAATTGGAGTTTTGGCGATTACTTTAAAAAAGAGGCCATAGAATGGAGTTGGGAACTTTTAACTGAAGTATACAAAATTGATAAAAACAGGCTTTATGTTAGCGTTTTTGAAGGTGATGAAAGCGAAGGTTTAGAATTTGACAATGAATCTTACCAATATTGGTCTGCATTAATTGACCCATCAAGAATACTAAAAGGCAATAAAAAAGACAATTTTTGGGAAATGGGCGACACAGGACCCTGCGGTCCCTGTTCTGAAATACACGTTGACTTACGTTCTGAGGAAGATAGAAAGGCTATAAATGGATCCTTATTAGTAAACAACGATCATCCTGAGGTCATTGAAGTATGGAATAATGTTTTCATGGAGTTTAACCGCAAAGCCGATGGTTCTCTTGAAAAACTCCCTTCGCAACATGTAGATACTGGAATGGGATTTGAACGATTGACCCGTGTGTTACAAGACAAAAAATCAAACTATGACACGGATATTTTTGCCCCAATAATCAAAGAAATAGAAAAACTAACAGGTTTTCAATACGAAGGATTAGATACCAAAAAAGACATTGCATTCAGAGTTATAGCTGACCATGTTAGAGCTGTTGCATTTACCATTGCTGATGGTCAGCTTCCATCAAACAACGGTGCAGGTTATGTAATAAGAAGGATACTAAGACGTGCCATCAGATATGGATACAGTTATTTAGGAATAAAAACACCTTTTGTATACCAATTGTTACCTATTTTGAACCATGAATTTGGAACCGTTTTTCCGGAATTAAAAGCTCAAGAATCCTTTATTTCAAGAGTTATTCAAGAAGAAGAAAATACATTTTTGAAAACCCTGTCAATAGGACTCGAAAAAATATCTGCTTATTTGGCTAAACAACCTCAACAACTGAATGCTGAGACCGCATTTGAATTGTATGATACTTTTGGTTTCCCTATCGATTTAACTCAATTAATTTGTTCAGAAAGTGGCATCTCTATTGATTTGGATGGTTTTCAAATTTTATTAAACGAACAAAGAAAAAGAAGTCAAAAAGATGCTGAAAAATCCACTGGCGATTGGCATTATTTATTAGACGATGATCACGAAGAATTTATTGGTTATGACTTTACAGAAGCAACTGTAAAAATTGTTAAATATAGAACTATGACCGTTAAAAACAAAGAACAATTTCAGTTGGTTTTTAATGTTACTCCATTTTATGGCGAAAGTGGTGGTCAGGTTGGTGATAAAGGCTTAATGTCAGGAATTATCAATGATGAATTAATAAAGATTTTAGATACTCAAAAAGAGAATGACCTTATTGTTCATTTGTGTGATAAGTTACCTGAGAATAAAACCCAAAGTTTTAGTGTGAAAGTTGACCTTAAAAAACGACAACTTACAAGCAATAACCACTCCTCTACTCACCTATTACATGCTGCTTTAAAACAAGTTTTAGGTTCACATATAGCTCAAAAAGGAAGTTTGGTTAATGACGAATACTTGAGATTTGATTTTAACCATTTTACCAAAGTGAGTGATGAGGAATTAACCGAGATAGAATCTATTGTAAATTCCAAAATCCTAGAAAATATTGACTTAAATGAGCAAAGAATGGTTCCTATTAAAGTTGCGACAGAACAACTAGGTGCAACAGCTTTGTTTGGCGAAAAATATGGTGACACTGTCCGAGTAATTACTTTTGACAATCAATATTCTGTTGAACTTTGTGGTGGAACTCACGTCAAAAACACAGGACAAATACGTTCTTTTAAAATATTATCTGAAAGCTCTGTAGCTGCAGGGGTTCGAAGAATAGAAGCTATTAGCGCCGAAAAAGTAGATGAGCTCAACCTTCAAAATGAGGTTTTAATTAATAAAATTAAAACCCAATTGGGTCAACCTAAGGATATTGAATCTGCCATAAACAAATTAATAGAAGAAAAAAAGGACTTGGCACAAAAGCTAGAATATTTAGAAGTTGAAAAAGGACAACAAATAAAAAGTCAATTGAAACAGTTGATTGTAACTAAAAATAATATTCCATTTGTTGCTGCCAATGTAGGTGAAATCAGTGCTGAACAAATCAAAAATATTTGTTTCCAACTTCGTCAAGAATATGAAATCATTTTAGGAATTGTTGCCTTTACACAAAACGGTAAACCTAATCTTGCTGTATTTTGTTCTGACAATTTAGTTCAATCTCAAAACATCAATTGCCAAAAAATAATCAAAGACCTAGCTACTCACATTCAAGGTGGTGGCGGTGGTCAAGCTTTTTATGCAACTGCGGGAGGTAAACTATTGAGCGGTATTCCAAGCGCTATTGAAGCAGCTCAAAACCTTAGTTTTTAATAACTCCTAACTTTAGTGGTGGTATCCCGTTTGGTGAATTATAGTGTATGCTCTAAAAACTTGTTCCATTAAAATTGGTCGAACCATTTGGTGATTGAAGGTCATAGATGACAATGAGATACATAAACTTTCATGCTTTAATTGTTCTGTAAATCCGTAA
Organism: Bacteroidia bacterium; assembly: GCA_044377005.1. Taxonomy (GTDB): domain Bacteria; phylum Bacteroidota; class Bacteroidia; order NS11-12g; family UBA955; genus JABMMZ01. The sequence goes on along the minus strand of JBILJV010000002.1, from coordinate 28,979 downwards.
GATCCGCCAATAATGAAATTGATTTTTGAAGACAATATTGTTTGTTTTTGGTAAAATGTTGCGAACTCTTCTGAGCTCATTTTCTTACCTTTTTCATCCAATAAAACAGTAATAGATTTTTGATTGATATAGGTTTGTAATAATTCCGATTCTGCCACTTTTAGTTTCTCTGACGGAAGTTTGTTCCCATTCTTAACATCTTGAATTTCAATTAACTCAAACTTACAATATTTACTTAAAAGCAATTTATACTTTTCTATTGCTTCCTTCACATAGTTCTCATTGGTTTTACCAATGACTATTAATTTCACATGAACCATTTTAGATTAATTCCCAAGGATAGAGAACAATTCATCTAATTTAGGTGTAAGAATGATTTCAGTTCTTCTGTTTTTAGCCCTTGCTTCAGGGGTATTGGCGGTATCAATTGGATAGTGCTCACCTCTTCCGGCAGACATCACTCTTGTTGGATCAACACTACCTTGACTTGTAATTATTCGTGCTATTGAAGTTGCTCTCAATACACTTAAATCTAAATTATCTTTGATAGTAGGCGATTTCATTGGCACATTATCGGTGTGACCTTCTACTAGAATTGAAACATCAGCGTTTTGGTTGAGCGCTTTTGATAGTTCCAATAATGCCGAAACTCCTTTGGGATCAACGTCTATACTTCCCGACTTGAATAATAATTTTTCTTCCATACTCACATACACTTTGCCATTTTTAATTTCCACTGACAAACCTTGGTTTTGAAACCCCAATAATGCTTTTTGTATATTTGCTTTTAGAGCGTTTACTGCGCTATCTTTTGCTCTTAATTTTGCTTCCAATTCAGCGACTCTCAATTCACGTTTTTTTAAATCTTGTTCTGTTTGTGACAAAGTGCTTGATAAATCTCTGTTCTTATTTTGTACCAACATTAATGCAGCTTCCTTGTCATTCAATTCACTTTCTTTACTTTTTAACGCTTCATTTTTGGCATTTAATTCCCTTGCTAACTTCTCGTTTTCATAACGATTGTTGTCTATAATTTTTTGAGACGTAGATTCAGATTGTTGGTAAAGTTTCTGAGTTCGCTCCAGAGCATTAAAGCATTCTAATGAATCTGCTTGAAGACTTAAAACTCTGGTTTTTAAAGATTTGTTATTTTCATTGCACTTTTCATTTGCCGATTGAGAAGAAGTTAATTGATCGTTGCATTCTTTTTTGGAAACTTGACATTCATCAAATTTGAATTGCAATTCATCAAACTTTCTTTGAGGCACACAGGCTACCAAAGTAAAACTTAATAATACTACTTTTGAAAAATTATTCATTTATCAAAGATAAGTGATGTATAATACTTATGTTGTTTGAGTTTTGAACAAGAGAACCAAGCTGTATATTATTTAAAACAATGTGCTTATCTACCGATATAAAACACCCTTGAAATATTGAATCCAAAATGAATTCCACCTTTCAGCCAATCGCCATTTGTTTCGTTTAGAAATAAAAATTCGTTCATACCCAAACTGTTTGTTAAATGCAACTGAAACACATGCCCTCCTGTTTCTATGTCTACACCCAAAGATAATGAGTTCTTATTAACCTCATTAATTTGATTAGGAAATACATAAAAATATTCGTAAGTGATTGCAGTTTTCTTGCTTATTTTATTTCGTCCTCCTATTCCCAAATTAAAAGTTGTGTTTTTATATTGTGAATTTTCAATAAAATTTCGGTGAAGCACAGTTGGCATCAATTGTAAAGAAAAATGTTTGTTAAACTTTCGTGCAATTAACAACTGATGGGTATAAAACAATCTGTTAGTGAAAGGATAAGGTGTTTGATTAGGATCTGAAATTTTAATGGTATTTACAGCAATATTGGATAAAAAAACCATACTAACAGGGCGTTTTTTGTCTTTGATAACCTGACGCATTAATTTAAACTTTATGGTACCATCATACACTTTATTAACCGAACTACGACCAATTTCTATATTTACCAAATCACTAATTCCATAGGTAAAACTCATTCTTTGATAAGCTTGGTCTAAACCAAACAAATCATAAGCCCCAGAATTGATAGCCCCAAAACGGTGACTAATTCTAAAATCCAAGTTTTGTTTACCCATCATTTCAATGCTTTGTGAATTAATTATTCTATTACCCTTGAAAGTGCTATTTACAAAATCTGGTTGGTCAAATTCTATGATATCGATATCAGGAAGCAAGGACGAGGTATCGCCAACCAAACCTGGAGTTGTAGAAACCGATTTAAGCTTAGTAGTATCAATTTGAGACCACAAGGGTGTGGCTATTGTAATTAATAAAGAGAAAATGGTGACAATTAGTTTCATTTTACTTTTTTGGTTCGTAATTTAATTGAATAAAAACATCCAATTCATCCGCTATTTTACCAACAACAGGTGCAGGAATCTTAAAATTATAATCCGCTGGTTTAACTTTTATTTTTGATGTTGCTGATATTTTTCCGTCTTTAATTACAATGTTGGCTTGGTTGCTTATGGTTTTTGTCACATTTTTAATGGTTAATTGCCCTGTAAAATTTGCGGTATATGTTCCATTTTTAGTTAAATCAATTTGTTTGATATTAGAAATAGAACCTGCAAATGAAGCTTTAGGATACAAGTCACTTTCAGCATAGGACTCATTGAAATGGTCTTGCATTATTTTGTTAGGGAAATCAAACGCTTTCATTAAAAGAGTAAAAGTCAAGGCTCCTGTTGAAGTATTTAAAACACTCAATACTTTTCTGTTTTCAGCTTTAATATCTTCTAATTTGGTTTTTGACTCAAACTTAATAGTGCCTGTTTTTGTATAATAAGTTTGAGCTTGCATTGAAAAAGTCAAAGCAAAACATAAAAGAAAAAAGGTTACATTTTTTAGTTTCATCATGTTTATTTAATATCAATAATTTTGCCAAGTTTACATTTGTTCATTTGAACATCCATTAAAAAGCCATTACAAGTACCATAAACTTCTATTTGTTTGGGTTTACTAATCATTGGTAATAATTTTTCGTTTTCAGAAACATTCATTTCACAAATCACATTACCCATTTCACTGTTTGTTTTTAAATACAAAGTGTAACGTTCATCATTAAGTTCAATTTTTGTTACTATTCCTTCTACTTTTAATGTTTTATCTGCATATTTTTTTGTTGCTGCCACTTCGTCTTTTTCAAAATCAGCATACAATTGAACAGAAGAAACAGCAATATAATTGTCCGATTTTAAGGGATCAGGATGTTTAGAGGCTACACTGTAGAAGTATGCAGAAACTACTACAATAACTAGTAAAACAATAGCAATTAGTATTTTTTTCATTTTATAATTTAATTATTTGGAGCACCGCTATTAATCCAAGACTCAATTTTACTGATTTGACAATTACTAAGTTTAGAACCCCCTTTGGGCATGGCACTGAAGCCAGACTGGTGTTTAATTGCGCCCAACAATAGACCATTATTGACAGACAAAAGCACTTCTTCGTGCGTTTGATAAGCGTATCCAGCTGCTTTTGTATCTGTAGAATGGCAACCGGCAAATGCACATGAATTGTCTAATATTGGCTTAATGTCAGTAGAAAACTTCATATTAATTGTTTCACAATTCCCATTATCTGGAAACATAACATCAGCGCTGTCTTTTTTACATGAATAGAAAAATAAAAGGAATATAAGGCTTAGGTACGAAAATGTTACAATATTACTTTTCATATATATATAGTACAATAATAGTCACAAATTTGTTTATTTATGACTATTTATTTGTAAAATAATTGCAATATTTAAAAAAACTATAAAATAGCTTAAATTTCTCTGTTTACATCCCATTGCTCCAAATAGTCAGCAACACGTCGAACAAAAGAACCTCCTAAGGCACCATCAACTACACGGTGGTCATAACTATGACTTAAGAACATCATGTGTCTTATAGCAATAACATCCCCATATTCGGTTTCAATTACTGCAGGTTTTTTCTTAATAGTACCTATTGCTAAAATAGCCACTTGAGGTTGGTTAATAATAGGAGTTCCCATTACATTTCCAAATGTTCCAACATTGGTAATGGTGTATGTACCCCCTTGAATGTCATCTGGAGCCAATTTGTTTTCACGGGCTCTTTTTGCCAAGTCGTTTACATCTTTAACCAAACCTAATAAGTTTTTGGTATCTGCATTTTTAATAACAGGAACAATTAAGTTTCCTGAAGGCAATGCCGCAGCCATACCAATATTGATATTTTTTCTTTTAATGATATTTTGTCCATCTAGAGAAATATTAATCATTGGGAAATCTTTGATTGCTTTAACAACCGCTTCTATGAATATTGGCGTAAAGGTAATTTTCTCACCTTCTTTTTTCTCAAATTTAGACTTTATTTTTTCTCTCCACATCACCAAATTGGTAACATCTACTTCAACAAATGAGGTAACGTGCGGACTTGTAGCTTTACTCATCACCATGTGGTCTGCAATTAATTTACGCATTCTATCCATTTCTATTATCTCATCTCCTGCCATCATGGTTACTTTAGAGGCTGTAGGTTTTGCAACTTCTGTTTTTGGGATTTCAGATACTGTAGAGACAACTGGAGTAGAAGATTGATTGGTTGAAATTTGAACCGCTGCAGTGCGTCCACCTTCTATGTATTTAATAATATCAGCTTTGGTTAAACGATTGTCTTTTCCACTTCCAGGAATATTTTCCAACTCAGCCATACCAATTCCTTCTGTTTTGGCAATATTCAATACCAATGGTGAATAGAATCTAGAACCGTTATTCGAAATTGATTGAACAGCAACTGTTGATGCTGCGTTTTGAACCATTTGTTCTACTTGTTTTACAGCCTCTTGAACCACTTCTTTTGGTGCTTGTGCCACAGGAGTAGCAATTTGACTTGCATCAGAACTTATAAGAGCTATGGCAGCACCAACAGGCACTACATCTCCTTCATTCCAAAGCTTTTTTACAAGGACACCTTCATTAGTTGATGGCACTTCAGAATCCACTTTATCTGTCGCTATTTCAACCACTGCTTCATCTAATTTGATGGTATCTCCTTCGTTTTTTAACCACTTTGTTATTGTCGCTTCAGCAATACTTTCGCCCATCTTAGGCATTATCAGTTCAAATTGAGCCATATTTATTATGTAAACCGCAAAAATATGTATTATTTTAATGTCAAAAAAATGCTAATTTACATTTTATCAATACAAGCAAAGTTTTTCACAGAAAAATCACCAAAAATAAGAATCAAAATAAGTTTTAAAAGCGCTAAGTCTATTATAAACAAGCCTATATAATCATTATTTTTTATATTCAAATTTAAGAAGAACAATTGATTATGAATATTTTGGGAATAACTTTTTTAAAATGCCAAATTCTGAAACAAATTACTTTATTTTTTTGTTAGATTTGCACCACAATTTTAAAACCTCTATTTTAATGAAATTATTTACAGGTCAAACTGACCAATTTGCTAACAGACACAACGGTATTGTTGCGCAAGAAGATTTAGAAAAAATGCTTAAAACCATTGGCACATATTCTGTTGATGAATTAATAAACAAGACGGTTCCATCGGTTATTCGCATGCAACACTCCCTAAAAGTGAGTGAAGCAGTAAGCGAGCAAGACTTATTAAAAAACTTAAAGAAAATTGCCTCCAAGAATAAAAACTACAAATCTTTTATTGGAATGGGCTACTACAATTGCTATACGCCAGGGGTGATTTTGCGAAATATCATGGAAAACCCAGGATGGTACACGCAATATACTCCTTATCAAGCTGAGATAGCACAAGGTCGTTTGGAAGCCCTATTGAATTTCCAAACCATGATCATCGATCTTACTGGGTTACCAATAGCTAATGCAAGTTTGCTTGACGAAGGAACTGCTGCTGCGGAAGCCATGGCTATGCTAAGAAGCGTTCATAAAAGCGACCATGCTACCAAATTCTTTGTAGACAACAGTGTTTTCCCTCAAACATATGATGTCCTATTAACCAGATCTGAACCAATGGGGATTGAATTGGTAAAAGGCGACTACAAAACCATTCAACTTGACGAGAATTTCTTCGGCGCTTACATTCAATATCCAAACAATGAAGGTCAAATCGAAGATTATACTGAATTTGCTGCCAAATTGAAACAAATGGGTATTAAATTATGCGTAGGTTCTGATTTAATGGCATTGACTTTATTAACACCTCCGGGTGAATGGGGTGCAGATTGTGTTATTGGCACTTCTCAACGATTTGGTATTCCTCTAGGTTTTGGTGGACCTCATGCAGGTTTTTTTGCTACCAAAGATGAATACAAAAGACAGATTCCTGGTAGAATCATCGGTGTAAGTGTGGACAGACATGGTAACAGAGCATTACGTATGGCTTTACAAACCAGAGAACAACACATTCGCAGACAAAATGCTACTTCAAATATTTGTACAGCTCAAGTATTGTTGTCAATAATGGCTGGTATGTTTGGTACATATCACGGACCTGACGGATTGAAACGTATCTCTTCTAAAATCCATGGCTTAACGAAAACATTAGAACAGGCTATCACACATTTAGGATTTAAACAATTAAATTCAAATTACTTTGATACTTTATTAATTGATAGCAATGGCCATACAGAAGCCATTAAAACATTGGCTTTACAACATGAAATCAATTTCAGATATTTCGAAAATGATCATATTGGTATTTCGTTAGATGAAACCAGTGATTTGAATGATGTTGCCGCAATCGTTAAAATATTTGCAGGCATTAATCAAAAAGAGATTCAATTAGCTCAATTAAACGATTGGTCAAACAATCAAGAATTAACTTGGCCTTCAAAATTCATAAGAGTTTCTAATTACATGACTCACCCTGTGTTTAACAATTACCACAGTGAACATGAAATGTTAAGATACATTAAAGGATTAGAATCAAAAGATTTATCATTGTGTCATAGCATGATTTCCTTGGGTAGTTGTACTATGAAATTGAACGCAACTACTGAGATGATTCCTGTTACTTGGCCTGAATTTAACCAAATTCATCCATTTGTACCAGCAGACCAAACTGAAGGTTACTTAGAAATGATAAACGAACTTTCTGCAGATTTACAAGAAATTACTGGATTTGCGGGAATGAGTCTTCAACCAAATGCTGGGGCACAAGGTGAATATGCAGGATTAATGGTTATCAGAGCTTATTTAAAAGACATTGGTCAAGGTCATCGTAACATTGCTTTGATTCCTGAATCGGCTCACGGTACTAATCCTGCAAGTGCAGCCATGGCGGGAATGAAAATCGTGATTGTAAAAAATCTTGAAAATGGCAACATTGACATTGAAGACTAAAAGAAAAAGCGGCCCAATATTCTAATGATTTAGCTGCCTTTATGGTTACTTACCCTTCCACTTATGGTGTTTATGAATCTGGCATTAAAACCATTACAGACATCATTCACCAACATGGCGGTCAGGTTTATATGGATGGAGCAAACATGAATGCACAAGTAGGATTAACTAGTCCGGGATTGATTGGTGCAGATGTTTGTCACTTAAATTTACACAAAACTTTCTGTATACCTCACGGTGGTGGTGGACCCGGTATGGGACCAATTGGAGTTGCTGAACATTTGAAACCATATTTACCAGGACATGCTGTTGTAAAAACGGGTGGAGAAAAAGCTATTTCTGCGATATCTGCGGCTCCTTATGGCAGTGCAAGTATCTTATTAATTTCGTATGTTTACATTAAGTTAATGGGTGCAGATGGATTAAAAAGAGCAACTGAAATTGCGATTTTAAACGCTAACTACATCAAATCAAGATTAGAACAACATTACCCAATTATGTTCACAGGTGAAAACGGATTCTGTGCTCACGAAATGATTTTGGACACACGTTCTCTAAAAAACAGTGCAGGTATTGAAGCAGAAGATTTAGCAAAAAGATTAATGGATTATGGTTACCACGCTCCTACGCTTTCTTTCCCAGTAGCAGGAACGTTGATGATTGAGCCAACCGAAAGTGAAAGCTTGTCTGAGTTAGATAGATTCTGCGATACCATGATTGCGATTCGTAATGAAGTTAGCGAAATAGAAAATGGAACCGTTGATAAAATGGACAATGTATTGAAAAATGCTCCACATACATCTACAGAAATTTGTAACAACACTTGGAATCATTCATACAGTCGTGAAAAAGCAGCATTCCCTCTTCCGTTTGTTGTAGCTAAAAAATTCTGGCCAAGTGTGGCTCGTGTTAATAACACCCATGGAGATAGAAATTTAATTTGTGCTTGTTTGCCAATTGAAGCATATGTTCAAGAAGGCGCTCAAGCTTAAGTAAAGAAATATTCATTAAAAAGCCCCGACAACATTGGGGCTTTTTTTATTTTAATATTTATACAATATTATTAGCAGACCCATGAAGGAATCCATACAATAACCTAATAATGCACACCGTGAAACTATAAACTCTTAAATAACCCCAATCTCCCCTTCGAAAACTTTTACTGCTGGGCCTATAAGGGTTACATTTTGAAATTCATTGTCTAAATTAGAATAAAAAAAACGCACTTGTAATGCCCCTCCTGGCGTGTTTACATTAACTGTATAAATACCCGTTGTCAAATTTTTTAGTTTTGACAAAAATGAAATTGACGAAGCCGTAACTCCTGTTCCGCAACTTAATGTTTCATTTTCAACGCCTCTTTCATAGGTTCTTACTTTGATGGTTTCTGCATCAATGATTTCAACAAAATTTACATTAATGCCTTCGGCTCTATACCTCTCTCCGTATCTAATTAAATGTGCTTTTTTAATAATGTCTATTTCATCTATATTTTCAACAAACTGAACGTAATGCGGAGAACCTGTATCTAAAACAAAATCATTACCAACTTTTAAAATTTTATTTACATTTTTCAACTGCAATTCAACCGAAATAGTGGCCTTTTCTTTAGAAAAATTGGGCAAATACAAGGCTTCATGTGGACCATCTATGGCTAAAAAATTCACTTTCTCTGACTTTAATATACCTAACTCTCCTGCAAAAGCCACTATACATCTTCCTCCATTGCCACACATGGTACTGATATTTCCATCGCTGTTATAATACACCATTTCAAAATCATATCCCTCTACATCCTGAAGTAACATTAAACCATCAGCTCCAATTCCAAACTTAGGGTGGCACAATGTTTTAACATCAATATTATCGTATTTTCGTATTATGACATCAAATTCATCGTAATTTCGTTCTTCAAAGTATACTAATTCTCGATTGTCTATTAAAATAAAATCGTTTCCAGTGCCTTGGTATTTTACAAAATGCATGATTTTCTTTTTAATTTTTTAATTATCTAATAACAATGACTCCAACTCTTCATCATTTAATGGTTTGTAAGCACAACCATCAATACATGGATACATTACATAAACGGTTTGTTTGTATATTAAATACAATTGATTATTGAACACTTTTAATTGAACGGAAGCATTTCCCAAGCCATACAATTGCAAGGTTTGTTTATTTAACTTATATCCTTTAAAATTGATTGGCGATGTCCAAAACTCTACATTGTATTTTGCAGGTCCAGCTATTTTTTTAGATAATCCTTTACTTTCATTGGATTCTGCTTTTGCTGCTGTTGTGGTATCTGCATATAAAACGCCCGAGTTATTGATTAACGGTGAATTTTGTGTATTACTTGGTAAGGTTGGTGATTTTAATTTTCCAGATACTTTTTTCAATGCCTCTGTTCTATAGGTGTAATTTACAGGCATATTGACTGCTAACAATATTGTGTCAGACAATTTACGTTCCTTTAATACTTGATAATCCATTGATTCTTTTGCAGATTCTTCTGATTCCATTTCATTTTCTATTACATTATCATCCAAAGATTGAACAGGATATTGAAAATCTTCTTCTATCAGAGGAGTTTCATAATTCTTCTCTTCTTCTTTGCTAAGCAAATCCGTCAATTCAGTATCAATTGGAACTTTTATTGAATCAATTGACGTTGGATTACTTTGAACAGATTCAGAAGATTTTTCGGAAACTATAGCGGTATTATTCGTTTGACTTTGAGGTTTTAAATAAAATTGAACTAAAGCATACATTCCCGCAAAAACTAAAAAAACAGCAACAGAAGCGATACGCATCTTTTGTGGCCAAATATTTCCTCCCCAAAAAGTAACAGTGGCATTTTCTTTTAAAAAATCCTTTAATTCTGCCTTACCGTGGAATTGAATACCTTGAACCAATATTTGATGTATTTCAAATAAATCTTTAAATTCTGTATCATTTAACAATCTTTCTTCAAAAGCCTTTCTCTCAGCTTCAGAAAGTTGATTCAAAAGATATTGATCAAATAATTCAATATGTATTTCGTTTGTTTTCAATTTCCTAAAAAATCACTTTTTTTATATTGCAACAAAAACTCAGACTGAAGTTGTTTAAAACATTGATGTTTTTTAGCTTTAACGGTATCAGCATTATTGTAATTCAATTGTTTAGCTATAGTGGACATATCCAAGGCGTCAAAATAAAACATTTGCAAAATATCTCTACATTTTTCTCCTAATGTATCCATCATCTTCATTACTATTTGATGATTTTGATTCATAAAAGGCTTAGAGTCTTCTGTCAAATTTTCAGAAAAACTGTCATCTAAAACTGACATTTTACTGTTTTTATTGAGGCGTTTCAACCATAAATTTTTACAAATTGCAAACACATAAGTACTCAATTTAGATTGTAGAACAAATTCAGAATTTTTAACCTTTTCCCATACTACAATAGTGGCATCTTGCAAAATATCTTCTGCATCATCATTGTTACCATTGTTATTAATCACGTATGTTCTTATTGACATAAAATTATCCTTATACAATTGAATCAAGGCATTTCTATCTCCGCTTTTTATGGCTTCAATGAGTTCTAAATCGTTTCGTTTTTTTCTACCTAGCACCTTTGTGGATGATTAATACAATTTAGTCGATAAAGGTAAATGAGGGTAAAACTTTTATGGACAATTTTGCGTTACAAAGTTAAATAAATTTGGAACACAATTTGAAATATTAAATTTTATTAAAAAACAAGAAATGAAAATGAAAAAAGTATTAGGAATTTTTGCCATTGCCGTATTAGGTGGAATCGTCGCCTTAGGAATCAATCAATTATTTTTTACACAATCTCAAGGCAGTAATTTTGACGAAATGCAACAAAGAAATGCCCGTTTTGCTAGTTTATTTGAAAACAAAGACAATGGACAATATGGGTTTGACTTTGTGAAAGTTTCCGAAGTCAGTACCCCTACTGTTGTTCACATTAAATCGCACTATTCAGGTGAAAGCAATCGTTCATCGGGCACTCAAAAAGGAATTGACCCATTTGAATTTTTCCGTGACCATGGATTTGACTTTGACATGCCACGCGGTCCCGGAATGGCAACAGGAAGTGGCGTTATAATTTCACAAGACGGTTATATTGTTACAAACAATCACGTAATCGACAATGCTAGTAAAATTGAAGTCACTATGAATGACAAACGCACTTATATTGCAGAATTAATTGGAACCGATAAAACAACTGATTTAGCTTTATTGAAAATTGAAGCTAAAAATTTATTTTTCATGTCATTTGGCAATAGTGATGAAACCAAAGTAGGACAATGGGTTGTGGCTGTTGGTAATCCTATGAACTTAACAAGTACAGTTACTGCAGGAATCATTAGTGCGAAAGGCCGAAGTATTGATTTATTAAGAAGTCAAGACAATCAGTATGCTATTGAGAATTTCATTCAAACCGATGCAGCCATCAATCCTGGGAACAGTGGAGGCGCATTAGTGAATACCAAAGGAGAATTGATAGGGATTAATACCGCTATTGCTTCACAAACAGGCAGTTACACAGGCTATGGATTCGCCGTTCCAGTCAATTTGGTTAAAAAGGTAATGGATGATTTATTAAAATTTGGCAAAGTACAACGTGGCGTTTTGGGCGTATCTATTCAAGAAATAACTCAAGAATTAGCTAATAAAGAAGGTTTATCGGAGCTAAAAGGGGTCATGGTTCAAGATGTGACAGAGGGTGGTGCTGCACTTAAAGCCGGTATTAAAAAAGGAGATGTTATTTTAAAAGTCAATGAGATAGAAATTAATTCTGTTTCAAATTTACAAGAGGCAGTTGGTAAATTTAGACCTGGCGATAAATTAATCATTACAATTAATCGCAAAGGTGACATCAAAGAAATCACTGCAATACTGAAAGGCTTAGATGGCAAAGAAACCATTTCCATGGCAGACAAAAATGAAGCTAACACCGTAAAAGGATTAACTATAACGGCTTTAAGTAAAGAAGAAAAAGCACAATTGGGAATTAGCAATGGCGTAAAAGTAGATAAAATTGGTGCAGGTCCATTCAAAGGGAAGTTACCTAATGGATTTGTTATTACCAAAATCGACAAACAAAGCATTAGCAGCCCACAACAAGCCAAAGCACTCTTAGAAAAAGCGGAAGGGGCATTATTGATAGAAGGTAAAAATGCCGATGGTTCAGACAATGTGATTGGATTAAAGATTGATTAATGATTAACAATTAATAATTTAAAATTAAAGAGTTCTTGAATAAACGACTCTTTATAAAAAAGTCCAAATAAAAAGCCCCGATAAATATCGGGGCTTTTACAATTATATAGAGAAATTGATTATGCTATTCTAGCTATTAAATCAACAATACGGTTACTATATCCAGCTTCATTGTCATACCAACCTACAACTTTAACGGTATTACCGATGACCATCGTTAGGTCGCTATCAAAAATACAAGAGTGAGGATTTCCAACAATATCGATAGAAACAATAGGGTCAGTGGTATATTCCAAAACTCCTTTTAGATTAGATTCAGCTGCAGCTTTAAATGCCGCATTAATTTCATCCTTTGTTTTTGCAGTACGAACATTACATGTAAAGTCAGTTACAGAGCCATCAGGAATAGGCACGCGCATTGCGTTACCGTTCAATTTACCTTGTAAGTGAGGCATAACCAAACCAACTGCTTTAGCAGCACCGGTGCTTGTAGGGATGATACTGTATGCCGCAGAACGTGCTCTTCTTAAATCTTTGTGAGGTGCATCTTGTAAGTTTTGGTCAGCAGTGTATGCATGAATAGTGGTCATGAAACCATTTTCGATACCACATAAATCATCTAAAATCTTTACCATAGGAGCCAAACAGTTGGTAGTACAAGATGCGTTAGAAAGAATAGTTTCGCTACCGTCAAGGGTATTGTCATTCACTCCTAACACAATTGTTTTCATCTCACCTGTTGCAGGTGCACTGATGACTACTTTTCTTGCGCCAGCAGTTAAATGTTGTCCAGCGCTTTCTTTATCAGTAAAGCGACCTGTAGATTCAAGAACAACATCCACATTCATGTCTTTCCATGGTAGATTTGCCGGATTTTTTTCAGCCAATCCAGCAATAGATTTACCATTTACAATCAGACTTGTTTCAGTAAAATCAACAGTTCCGTTGAATTTTCCGTGTACAGAATCATATTTCAACAAATGCGCTAAAGTTTTGTTGTCTGTCAAATCATTGATAGCAACCACTTCGATGTCATTTCTTTGGCTCATCACTCTGAAGGCCAGTCTTCCAATACGGCCAAAACCGTTAATAGCTACTCTTATCATTTTTAATTATTAAAATTTGGGGCTACAAAGGTAATTTTATTTTTTTTTAAAACTTTATTTTGTGAATTAATTTTTTGTATTACATTTGCAAACCGAAAAACGAAAAATAAATGGCCCGTTCGTCTATCGGTTAGGACAAGCGGTTTTCATCCGCTAAAGAGGGGTTCGACTCCCCTACGGGCTACCAAAGGAAAAAAACCACACCTCAAGTGTGGTTTTTTTTGTTATACAGTATTTGTTTGTGCCTGAAAATCAATAATTTTTCTTCTCTTTTCAACTTAAAATACTAATTTCAAACTTTAGATAAAATGATGATTATTCTTGACATTTGGGGACCAGGATTGGCTTACGCCTTTGGAATTTTTCTCGTTATTATATTATTATTCCTCTTGAATTTTACGCTTTTTTTGATTTATTTATATAAAAACAAATACAAATTTGGTGCACTTTTCACTCTTTTTCCCGTCATTTTAGTAACTTTATTTTTTATTTTTATTGAATTAGACAGCGATTCGAGGAGTTACAGTTTAAAACAACCTTTATTCATACTCTCAATTTTCATTGTTTTTCAACTTTCGTTTTTTCTTCTTGATAGAAGAAAAAATTCAAAATCCATATAACTTCTTTCCCTAATCATTTAAATTCCTACTATATATCGCAAGATGTGTGCGGAATAAATCCATACATTACACTACTAAAAGTGATATCTATCACTAATTATATTGATTCTAAAATAAAAAAAGCAATGTATTCTATGCTTTTATCTGTTTATCTTTGTGCCGTTGAAAAAAACTATTGTCATATTGTTTGTTTTGGTTTTTGTAAGTTCTAATACTGAACTACATCAATTGCTGAAATTACCAGTTTTGATGAATCACTATCTCGACCATTTGAAAATCAATCAAGATGAATCTTTTTTCAATTTTATTTCTGAACATTACTCTTCACAACCAGACCATTCGGACCAAGAACATCACAACCTCCCTTTCAAAACTACCGATTGTACTACAGTGCATTCTGTTTTACCTAATGTAAATTCTCATTTTTTTACCATTAACAGACCTCACTCTTTTTTACTTAAAGTAACCCCTATTTATCAAGGGGTTATATACTCTTCTGCTTTTTTGAGTAATATTTGGCAACCGCCAAAATTCGGTTAATACTTTTCTGAAAACTGTCTTTATTTAGACAAAAATCCCACTGTTAGTTCCTACTGACCGTGTTTTATTTATTTTATTAACCGCAAAAAAAATGCTGAACAAAATCATTGAGTTTTCAACCAAAAATAAACTCATAATAGGGCTATTTGTAATCGCCCTTATTGGATATGGTAGTTTCCAATTCACCAAACTACCCATAGATGCTGTGCCTGACATTACAGACAATCAGGTTCAAGTTATCACTATTGTCCCTTCACTTGGCGCACCTGATGTGGAACGACTTATTACCTTTCCCATAGAACAAGCAACTAGCAATATTCCAGGCATTAAGGAAATGAGAAGCTTTTCACGATTTGGACTTTCCTTAATTACTGTTGTTTTTGAGGATGATGTTGACCTTTATTGGGCTAGACAACAAATCAGTGAACGCTTGAAGATAGCAGAACAACAAATTCCAGAAGGATTAGGTTTACCTGAATTAGCTCCTGTAACCACTGGTTTGGGAGAAATTTACCAATACATACTTAAACCTAAGAAAGGATATGAATCTAAATTTGATGCAACTGAACTTCGAACCATTCAAGATTGGATAGTTAGAAGACAATTACTAGGTGTAAAAGGGGTGGCAGAGGTAAGCAGTTTCGGTGGATTATTAAAACAATACGAAATAACAATTAATCCTCAAAAAATTAATGCAATGGGTGTTACAATCAATGACATATTTGTTGCAATCGAAAAGAACAATGAAAACACAGGAGGCTCATACATTGAAAAAGCCTCAACGGTTTTATATATTAGATCAGAAGGATTAATTGGCACTATCAATGACATTGAAAACATTGTTGTTAAAGTGACAAGCAATGGTACTCCCCTTTTGGTTCGCGATGTTGCTGAGGTAAAAATAGGCAGTGCCACCCGTTACGGTGCACTCACATACAACAGTGATGGCGAAGTTGCTGGCGGTGTGGTTATGATGCTTAAAGGTGAAAACAGCAACAATGTTATTGAAGCAGTTAAAGATAAAGTTGCATTAATAAAAAATACACTTCCTGAAGGAGTTGAAATGGAAGCCTTTTTGGACCGAAGTAAAATGGTAAACAGTGCCATAGAGACGGTATCAAAAAATTTAGTAGAAGGTGCACTCATTGTCATCTTTGTTTTGGTTGTGTTTTTAGGTAATTTCAGGGCAGGCTTTTTGGTTGCTTCTGTCATTCCACTATCCATGTTATTTGCCATTGTATTGATGAATTTATTTGGAGTTAGTGGCAACTTAATGAGCTTAGGGGCATTAGATTTTGGACTAATTGTTGACGGTGCCGTTATTATCGTTGAATCTGTCATGCATGGCTTAACTCTCAATAAAAGCAAGCATTCAATAAACAAACTCAGTCAGCCTGAAATGGATAAAGTCGTAACTAAATCGGCCAGTCAGATGATGAATAGTGCTGTTTTTGGACAAATTATTATTTTGGTGGTGTATCTCCCTATTTTTACTTTAGAGGGAATAGAAGGAAAAATGTTTAAACCGATGGCACAAACGGTCGCTTTTGCATTATTGGGTGCCTTTTTATTGTCAATAACTTACATTCCAATGATGAGTGCTTTATTTTTGAGTAAAAACACCGAACACAAAAGAAATTGGTCGGACAGAATGATGGATTTTTTGGTTGGAATTCACCAAAAATTTTTGAGTAAGTTACTGGGTATTCCAAAAACAGTAATTGCCTTTTCTTTAGTATTATTTGCCATATCCATCCTATTACTTTCCCGAATGGGTGGCGAATTCATCCCCGAACTTCCCGAAGGTGACTTTGCAGTAGAAACCAGAGTTTTAACTGGAAGTAGTATTAACACAACAAAGGAGGCCTGTATGAAAGGTGCTAAAATATTGAAAGATCAGTTTCCTGAAGTCGAGAAAGTGGTGAGTAAAATAGGAAGTGGCGAAATCCCTACAGACCCAATGCCAATGGATGCTGGCGATATGATGGTGATTCTTAAAGACAAATCAGAATGGACGTCAGCCAATACTTGGGATGAACTTTCTGAAAAAATGAGTAATGCACTCAAAGACATTCCTGGTGTTAGTTATAGTTTTCAATATCCAGTTGCCATGCGATTTAATGAATTAATGACAGGGGCAAAACAAGATATTGTTTGTAAAATTTTTGGCGAGAACTTAGACACACTCTCTAAATATTCTAAACTTTTAGGTCATTTAGCAATGCCAATAGAAGGAGTCGAAAATATTTATGTTGAACCAATTGATGGTCAAGCACAATTAATTATCAAATATAATAGACTTGCTTTGGCTAGTTTTGGATTAAACATCAAAGACATCAATCAAGTTCTTAATGCAGCCTTTGCAGGTCAACAAAGCGGTTTGGTTTTTGAAGACGAAAAACGCTTTGATTTAGTGGTCCGACTCGACAGTGCAAAAAGACAAAACATTGAAGATGTTCAAAACTTACTAATTCCAACAACTAAAGGAACTCAAATTCCCTTATACCAAGTTGCTGATGTCAATATAAAAGAAAGTATCAACCAAATACAAAGAGAAGATGCCAAACGCAGAATTATAGTTGGGTTTAATGCCAAAGGGAGAGATGTTCAAAGCATAGTCAATGAACTTAAAACAAAAGTTGAGAGTCAATTAAAACTACCAAGCGGATATTTCATTACTTACGGTGGTGCTTTTGAAAACTTAGTGGCTGCCAAACAACGCTTGTCATTAGCCGTTCCTGTTTCTTTGCTTCTTATTTTTGTTTTCTTATATTTTGCATTCAATTCTGTAAAGCAAGGATTACTAATTTATTCGGCCATACCTTTGTCTGCAATTGGTGGTATCATATTACTTTCAATTCGTGACATGCCATTTAGCATTAGTGCTGGGGTGGGTTTTATTGCATTGTTTGGAGTTGCAGTATTAAACGGCATTGTATTATTGGCAGAATTTAATCGGATAAAAGCTGCTGGTGAAACCAACCCAATGACTATCGTTTTAAACGGGACCAAAAACCGTTTACGTCCTGTATTAATGACCGCTTTTGTGGCTTCATTTGGTTTTTTACCTATGGCACTCAGTCACGGTTCGGGCGCCGAAGTTCAAAGGCCTTTGGCAACAGTTGTTATAGGAGGACTGTTAATCGCCACTTTTTTAACTCTATTTGTACTTCCCGTTTTGTATATAATTTTCAACAAGGCTGATAAAATGAAAAATCAAACTACTTTAGCTAAATCAGGACTATTAATCCTCTTAATCACTTCATTTTCTATGGCACAAGCTCAAACAAAGATAGATTTACAAAGCGCTCTTGATTCTGCGCTCAAAAACAATTTGCTTTTAAAAAACGAACAATTGAATGCAGAATACCAAAGAATGTTAATAAAAACTAGTATTGAAATTCCTCAAGCAAATGTGGTAACGGAATATGGTCAAATCAATAGCTTTTATTACGACAATAAATTGGGCCTAGAGCAAACGATTAGCTTTCCTAGTATTTATAACAAACAAAAGTCTATTCAACAAGAACTATTTAAAAACAGTTTGTTTAGCATTAAGTTAAAAGAAATTGAATTAAAAAAACAAGTCAGGGAAAGTTATTTCTCATTGTTATACTTATATGAGAAGAAAATTATACTTGAGCAAACAGACAGTCTCTATGATGAATATTTAAAAAAAGTACTTTTACAATTTAAAAAAGGTGATGTCAATTTACTTGAAAAAACAAGTGTAGAGCTTCAAAGAGGTCAAATTACAACACAATTAAACTCTTTGAAAAACGACATTGAAATTAATCAATTACAATTTCAATTACTCATCAACACACGCTTGTTTTACCAACCCATAAAATCTGAATTCAAAACAGAGGAAACTACTGATATACTTAACAAAAAAATCAATTCACATCCTCTTTACTTAATTTTAAATCAGCAAAAAAACATAAGCTCTTTGAACACTCAATTAGAAAAAAACAAATTACTTCCCAATTTGAATATAGGATATTATAGTATGAGTATGCGCGGATTTGGTGCCGACAACCGTTTATATAGCTATAGTACTCGTTTTAATTCAGTCCAATTTGGAGTTGGCGTTCCTTTGTTTTTTGGTTCACAAAAAGGTAAAATTAGCGCCGCAAAAAGCTTAGAAAAAATGGCCGACAATTCCCTGAATGCTGGCATGCAGTCGTTACAAAACCAAATAGACATCGCTTATAAAACATACCAAACAGCTTTAGAAAACGTAAATTACTTTGAAACTAATGCCTTAAAGAATGCAGAAACCATTATAATAACAGCACAACAACAGTTTGAGAATGGCAACATTAACTATTTGGAATGGATGATGCTAATCAACAATGCTACACTTGTAAAAAGCCAATATACAGATGCTTTAACAACACTCAATAAATCCATGATTCAACTTTACTATTTAAACTCAAAATAAAAAACACAATGAAAAACAAATTAATAACAACCTTACTTCTTGGTTTAATAATAGCATGCAAACCTTCCACAAAAACAAAGGTTAGTGCAGAAAAAGAAATTATAAATACTGTAAAACTCAACGATGCTCAACTAAAAAATGCGCAGTTAAATATTGGAAAATTAGAACAAAAAACAATGAGTTATAAACTTAAAGTCAATGGCAAAATCAGCATTCCTATCCAAAATGCCATTTCTATTAGTGCACCATTAGGAGGTTACCTAAAATGGACGAATTTAACTGAAGGCAAACAAGTAAAGAAAGGCGAAATAATAGCAACCATAGAAGACCAACAATACATTCAAATTCAAGAAAATTATTTAAGTGCAAAAGCCCAATTCTCTGGAATAGAAAAAGAGTATTTTAGACAAAAATTTCTTAATACCAATAAAGCGACAAGTGACAAAATATTTGAAAATGCTGAAGCCATTTATTTAAGTCAAAAAATACTCATAAAGTCCCTGTCAGAAAAACTTAAATTGATTCAAATTAATCCTGACCAACTCAATGAAACGAATCTTTCCCGCTTCATCAACATTTACTCTCCTATTAACGGATATGTAAGAACGGTAAAAACAACAATAGGAAGATATGTTAGTCCTACTGAAGTGTTATTTGAACTTACCAATATTAGTGACTTGTATTTGTCATTAACCGTCTTTGAAAAAGACATTTACAAGCTCAAAATTGGTCAAGAAATTATTGCATATTCAAACCATTCTAGTCAAGAGAAATTCAAAGGAAGAATCCAAACAATAGGCAAAGACATTTCAGAGGATAGGTCATTAACGGTTTATTGCAAATTCAATACGAAAGAACAAACATTAATTCCGGGGATGTATATGAATGCAGAAATTGATGTAGCATCATCGCTTGAGTATGTCATTCCTAATGAGGCTATTGTCAAAAATGAAGGTAAAGAATATGTGTTTATTCAGCAAAATCCTACTACTTTCAAAATGACAGAAGTTATATCAGGAACAAGCGACAATGGATTAACCCAAATAAGTATCCCAAATTTAGCAAATACAGCCGATGAAATTTTTGTAACAAAAGGAGCCTATACTTTGCTCATGCAACTTAAAAACATGGGTGAGGAATAATTCTCCTTCATCTGCTTATGTAACAAATACTACAGAAGTAACTGTATTTTTATTTTAATTTTGTTTAAAATAACAGCTTACCATGAAAAAACAACTACTTACTCTTTTCTTAATTTTACTCAGTATTACGCTCCGTTCACAAACGGCTCCTTTTAATATTTCCATAGTTCCTATGAATATTGATGGTTTGGGCGGACTTCAATCTTTTGCTTTTGCACAGCACAATGGCAAATGGCTAATAGTTGGAGGTCGATTGGACGGATTACACCGAAGACAGCCATTTGCTGCGTTTGATGTTGCAGGGAATAACAATCAAATTATCGTCATAGACCCAGTATTAAAACAAAAATGGACTGCTTCTTTGAGTTCGCTTTCCGTGGACATTCAAGAACAATTGAGTTCCACAAATATGGAGTTTCATCAAACTGGGAATATGTTGTATATTATTGGTGGATATGGTTTTAACAATGCGACAAGTTCACGAAAAACTTTTGATAAATTAAGTGCAATTAAAGTGGAAGAGCTTATGAATGCAGTTATTACTGGCAATTCAAAAAGTGGTTTTATTAGACAAATAAGCGACCCTGAGTTTGCAGTAACTGGCGGACATTTAAAAAAAATAAACAATACTTACTATTTAATTGGTGGTAATAAATTCGATGGCAATTACAATCCAATGGGCAATCCAACCTTTACTCAAGTTTATACCAATGCCATTCGTAAATTCAAAATTACAGACGATGGAAATACAATAACAGTTAATCATTTACCAACTATTACTGATGCTATCAATTTACACCGTCGCGATTACAATGCAGTTCCTCAAATACTAGTTGATGGCTCGGAAGGCATTACCGCTTTTTCGGGGGTGTTTCAAGTTGGGGTTGACCTACCGTACCTAAATTGCGTGAATATAGACAGCGTTGATTATGAGGTTAACAACAACTTTCAACAATATTACAACCATTACCATTGTGCAGTGTTGCCAATGTATTCGGCTTCAAAAAACGAAATGCACAATGTATTTTTTGGAGGAATTGCTCAGTATTACGAGAATATGGGTGTATTAATTCAAGATAATAATGTTCCTTTTGTAAAAACAATAGCAAGAGTAACAAGAGACTCAAAAGGCATAATGTCGGAATATAAACTTCCGGTTGAAATGCCAAGTTTGTTAGGCGCAGGCGCTGAATTTATTGTCGATCCTGATATTTCTATTTACAAAAATGAAGTTATTAAATTGGACGATTTGAGCGATGATAGTACTTTAGTTGGTTATATATATGGTGGTATTAGCAGCACAGGTGCCAATATATTTTTTACTAACACTGGCACACAAAGTAGCGCAAATAGTCAGATTTTTAAAGTGTATGTGAGCAAAAATAAAACAAGTCATATTCATCAGTTGAATAAACAAAGCATTAGTTCACTCAAACTTCAGGTTTCACCTAATCCTAATAATGGCAATTTTATAGTTAAGTTTCATTTAACCCAATTGAGTCAAGTAAAAATAACCCTTTACAATATGGAAGGCAAGAAAATTGAAGAGAAACTATTGAATGAAACAGTTATAGGAGAAAACACCTTTCATCGTAAATTCAAAAATTTAGACAAAGGGGGAACTTACTTACTGACTATTGAAACCGTTACAGAAAAAACGACTCAAAAAATCAGTATTGAGCCTTAAAAACGCTATTTAGCATATAGGTTCAACCATTATTGGTCTATATGAATCTTGTTATCAGGCGATTTTGAAGACATTAATGGTTTTCCATTCAGGGCTTGTATTAATACAAACAAAGCTAAACAGACATATAAGAATGCAAAAAACCAAGTTAGTTTTGTGTTTTTAATGATATAAAAAGACAATATTGGCAATACTTGCAACGCATGCATTCCTATGAAATGCGCTATTCGCAAATCACCCACTTTTTTACTCCATCCTAATATAAACAGAGTAGAATTATCATTCAACAAACCAACAGAATGATTCATTCTACTTCCCATTAAAAAACCTTCAAAAGAAAAGACCACAAAAATAAAAATCCCCAATCGAATAGACCACAAATAGTAGTGAGGCAATTCGGGAAAAGAATTTGTAAAAAATAAGACTCCAACATAGGCAGTATAAAGGGTTACTAATGTGGCTGCCAAAGCCATCAATGAATACAATATTGAAAAAAGTGGTGAACTTACATTGTAGTGAGAGGCTTTTCCTTGAGAGGCCATAATGGCAATATAAACAATTTCAAAAGTCAATAAAAGAAAAATAGACCAATTGAATAACGACACATTAAATGTAGGCAAATAATAACAATACCAAGCCATTGCCCAAGCGAAAGTAAATGTTGAAAAAGCAAATTTAAAGGGTTTATACCAAGCGCTGACTTGATTGAATTGAACTGGCGAAACTTTACTCATAATCAAGAAAAAGAGAGCCGCTACAAAGCAAAGAATGCCATAATAAAAGAGAAACTCGTTTCGAGCTTTTAATTGAGATATAAAAGAAATAATCATCATTTTTTATAGGGGCTGGCTATTTGTTTTTTGATTTTCATCAACCAAGTATCAGGTATGAATTTAGGCAATTTAGAAGTAATCCAGTTTAAAAAACCGACTACTTTTTTCCCTTTTCCAGTCAAAAGCAATTGAACGCCTTCCCTAACCAATGCTTGAACAGAGATAGGTTGATTCAGTTTCATCGCCATAGTTTGACGCATTTTGGGTGTGTGGAAGGGAGTTTCAACCGCACCAGGACAAAGTGCAGTAACTACAACGCCTGTCCCTTCCAATTCTGCCGCTATAGTTTCCGAAAAAGCCAATACAAATGTTTTAGTCGAAGAATAAATAGCGTAAAAAGGTAAAGGGATAAACGATACAATTGAGGCTACATTCATAATTCTACCTTCCCCTTTTTTCACCATATCTTGAGCAAATAATTTGGTAAGAATAACTAAGCTTGTTACATTAACTTGAATCATGTTTAATTCAAGTTCCAATGAGGTTTCAACAAAATGCCCATATTCACCAAAACCAGCATTATTAACCAAATGTGTTACATTTAATTGGCGCGCTTTTACCTCATTGTAAAGTTGCTGTGCCCCGTTGATTTGAGATAAATCGGCAGGCAAAACGATAGCTTCAATTTTATGATTTCTAACTAAATCTTCTTTTAGTTTTTCAAGCTTATCGATACTTCGGGCAACCAAAATCAGATTGTATTTTTTTTCTGCCAATTGTTTGGCCATTTCGGCACCTATACCTGTAGATGCGCCAGTAATTAAAATGTAAGAATTCATGAATAGATAAAAATATTAAACAAAAATATGTTAAAAAGATCAAGCAACTTAAAAAGACATTAGTTCTTGATTACTTTTTTTAGAATTGACACTATACTGGTTGACAATAATGCGCCTGAAAATGCCAAAAAAATATCTTTTTGCGCATCCCAAATATCGCCTTGCGTTCCTAAATATGCAACACCTTGTTCCTTAAAAAACACATCTGCAACAGCCCATTCTATTAACTCATACAATCCACTTATTGATAAAGTAATTTCTATTGGCAATATCCAAGCCACCATTTTAGGATATTGAAACCATTTCAAAAACAATTCACGCATGGGATAAGCCAACAAAAAACCAAAACTAAAGTGTACAATTCTGTCGTAATGGTTTCTCTCACTATGAAACACATCTTGTAACCAATAACCAAAAGGATTTTCGGCATAAGTATACTTAGAACCATATACATGTAAACACAAATAAATTCCAATTAATAAATACGTTATATCGCTGAATTGATATTTTTTGTAGAATAGAAACAAAAACACAAGAAACAAAAATGTCAAAGCATTTTCTAGCATCCAATTGTTAATATCACTGGTCCAAATCAATGAATTTGCCCACACTATTGTGAAAACAAATGCTATTAACCACAATAAATAATTTTGCTTAAAACCTTTTCTATTTAGAGAGTTTGCAAACGTAAATTCCATATTCGCAATGATAATTCATTTTGTTTAAATTTAATCAAAAATTATCATTTACCAACTTTAATAGTCTTTTCTTTGTAATAATCAGCCATTAAAACACGAGCCACATTATTGGCCACTATCAATCTTCCATACTGGTTGTAATGTTCTGTAGTCCAATCCTTTTCTCCAAAATAAGTGCCCTGAATTTTTTCTAAATTATCAATTACAGTTACACCATTTTTATGATACCTCCTTACCAACAAATCGCGATTAGCTTTCATAAAATACACCAATTCTTTGCCCACCAAACTGTCAGCCCATTCTATATTTTCTCCTAAAAGATTAAAATACAATTTGATATTTTTGGCTTTACATACTTCCACAATTCTATCAAAATCCTTAATTCTAGGATTGGTATTGACATCAATTTGAAAAGCATAGGCTTTGATATAATGGTCTGCCAAAACTCTTTTAGGAAAATCCTCTCCACCTTGTGGCAATAGAAATTTTTCTTGTTCACACCATGTTTTAATCGTATTAAATGGCAATGGGAAATCAACTTTTAATGTGTCAAATTCAAAACAGTGCAACATTTTTTTATCTTGTTCCTCGGCACTCGGTTGTGAATGAAATTGGAGTGCTGCACACATCCTATTGTACAAGGGTGACGAGGTATAATAAAAACATTTGGAACGTAACAAAGCTGCCTCCTGACCTGAATAAATCCAAGGTTTGTCGAACGATCTTAAATTCATGGTTACCACAAGTTTTTTGACCCTTGCAGAAGTATCTATGTGTTCAATGATAGGTAAAAACATACCCGCATGATAGGCAGGAACTTGCATACCGCTCAGGCGCATTCCATCCAAACTATCATTTATCATATCACTGATAGTGCGTTTGTCTTCATCATCGGGCGCAACCCAATAATTAGAGCTTTCGCCAATATATAAAACATCATTGTGCCACTGAAATTCTCTTAAATTGAATAACATGTGGCCTTGATCTTTCAACTCAGGTTCCCAATAAATAGATTTGTAAACAAAAGCACTCATCACCACTGTAACTACTACAGCTATTAACTTATAAATGAGGTATTTCAGTAAATTACTTTCCATTAAAATCTAAAATAAATAAATGGTTGATATTCTGTGCCACTTAAAGCCAAAATGCAAAATAGCATAAAGCAATATAAAGTCCATCGTTGTATGCCATTATAACGATTGCAATATGCATCAAACCTCAAATCCTTGCGGTGCAACTCGAGCAATCCAAACAATAAAACCAAAAGAAAAATAAAGGGCTGTGTATCCAATTGCCTTACACCATCATTGATCCCAAATAAGCTTTTAATAACAAGTGAAGATTCAGTTAAATCTTTGGCTCTAAAAAATATCCAAGCAAACACTACTGACAAATAAGTCAATATTCCTTTCAACCATGTAATTCTAATTTTAATGGGAGAAAATCTTTCTATTAAATAATACAAACCATGTAAGCCTCCCCAAATTATAAAAGTATAATTAGCCCCATGCCACAAACCACTAAGCAGAAACACCAATAACACATTAAAAATCCATCTTCCATGCTTAACTCTATTACCTCCTAAAGGCACATAAAGATAATCTCGAAACCATGAACTTAGAGAAATATGCCATCTTTTCCAAAACTCAGAAATAGACTTTGATAAATACGGGCGGTTGAAATTATCCATTAAATTAACCCCCATCAATTTAGCAACCCCTTGAGCTATCAGAGAATATCCAAAAAAATCGGCATAAATTTGAAATGAAAATGAAAATACGCCTACCCAATTCCAATAAAACGGCCATTTACTTGGTTCGTTAAAAACAGAAGTCACAGTATAAGATAAATTATCCGCAATAACCATTTTGACGAAAAAACCGTACAAAATCAGTCTAAACCCTTGTTGTAATTGAGCATAGCTAATTTTATGTTTTTCTTTAAGTTGTTCATTCAAATGATTGAATCGCTCAATTGGACCAGCTACTAACTGTGGGAAATAAGATACAAACAAAGCAAATTGACCTAAATTAGTTTCAGGTTTTGCTCTTTTATAATACACATCGAGTGTGTAACTCATGGTTTGGAAAGTATAAAATGAAATCCCTACAGGTAATGCTTTTCCAAAAAAATCAACAAAATCTCTAATTTTTTGATGTGGATGAACCAATTGTTGAACCCAATCTGTACTGCCTACAAAAAAGTAAAAGTATTTGAAAAGAAATAATATTCCTAAGTTAGAGACTAAACTTAGCAACAACCATCGTTTCCTGATAGAAGGTGTTTCAATGGCATCAATTTTTTTAGCACAAACAAAATCTATTAAAGTTGACAACAAGATAATCAGTGTAAATTCCCATTGCCACCATCCATAAAAAACATAAGAAGCTATGAGTAACAGTATCCATCTCCTATTCTGTGGCAACACATAATAGGCCGAAAAAACCAGAGGTAGAAACAAAAAGAATATCCAAGAATTGAATAACAAATGCTTATAAAATTAAAAAAGCAAATCTAATCAAGCTTTGTATAGAAATACAAATTATCCTTAGAAAATTTGTAATTTGAAAAAATTTGTGCCAAATCACTTAAAATATAATCGGGGCGAACCACTCCTTTTTCCCAATAATCATTCCCCCCATTAGCCTTTATTCTTTTGCTATAATTATAAACTTGTTTGGTTTTATATGGCTTGAAATAAGTATAGCGACTGTCTGAATTTTGTATTTCCATCAAACTATTAAAAACGTTTACATGTATCCAAACGTCAGAATTCTGTGCTTTTTTCATTACAGTTTCCAAATTTAATGGATATGAAAAGTAGGGTTTTAATTCAGAAAATATATAATATCCTCCAGCATCATTAATCAATTTTGCTGAGTAAGAATCGCCACCAGGAACATTCCAAACGCCAGAAAACATAGCATCAGTCATTACCTCAACATGTTTTTTTTGCAATTTAACTTGTTCTTGAATTTTAAAATAACGACTACTTACTTGTTTAAAAATGGAATCGGCTTCGGTTTCTTTGTTTAATAAAACACCAAACAACTTAATCCATTCGGCACGAGCTAAGGGGTCTTGTTCTTTATAATTATCACAAATAATCAATTGAATACTCTGTTGTTTCAATCTTTCTTTAAAAGCCTTGTTTAGTGTATTAAATCCGCTACTGATAACATAATCAGGCTTACAGGCCAGTAATTTAGGCTCGTTTATTTGACCCTCATCTCCTACTTCTGTTATTTGATTTTCATCAAATTGTGCATGCAATAAAGAGTCGTAATAATAATTAATATTATCGACGCCAACAATACATTCTTGGGCATTTAGTTCATTAATAAATCCAGCAAAAACGGTAGATAAAACGACAATTCGAGGCTTTGTATTTCTCAATTTACTTTTTTCAATCTCTACCCATTGCGTGTCTTTATCGTTCACAAAAAACAATAAATGCGATTGTTGATTTTCCGCAAACCCAAATCTTTTGGAAAACTGAACTTTGCCAAATTGAACCCCTTCAGGTTTAGACTTTGGCACAGGCTTACAGGCCCATATAAGCAAAGACAATAACCCAACTAGAAATGGGAACCTAGTAATTGAAAACAGCCCCATTTGGAACAATTCCTGCCGTAATGGTTTTTACTAATTTTTTGGTCAAGTCATAAACATAGACTTTACCCGCCGCATTAAAATCACCTGCATCTGAAATATAAATTTGCTGATTAGCTTCATCCATTGACATGCCGTAAACAGATTGTCCTGTTGGTAATTCTAACCACAATACAGGAGAAGCGTTTTCTGTGTATTCATAAATTTTATTATCTCCAAATGAATAATAAGCTTTCCCTGTTTTGGCATTATAAATAATTGACCCGCCATAACTTCCGCTACTCAATTCAATAGAATTTTCAATTTTATTGGAATCAGCTAAAATGATACTCAATCGCCCTTTTTCAGTTACCGCACCCGAGCTCCATTCAACATCTCCGGTATTGAAAACCAATAATTTTGAATTTGGCAATGCCAGTATACGGTTGATTCCTTTACCAATTACGATAGAATCTACCAATACTTGATTAACCGCATCAACAACCATAACTTTATTAGAATTAGTTCCAATAAATACTTTTTTGTTTGCTACACTCATGTGTTCACTATTATGGTTAATATTGATTTTAGAAACCACCGTATTAGAATTTATATCAAGTACACTTAATTCATTTGAATACAAATGACTAATGAAAGCCTTATTATCTGCCACTTTATGAATATATCTAGGAGAGGCAACATTAATTGTTGCAGTATTTTTAAAACTTGTTTGGTTAACAACTTCAATTTTGTTGGAATTACTTACAACAATATAGTAGTTATTATTAAGTAAACTCATTGATTGAACAATATCCCCTAATGGAAGATTGTTGGCTTTTTTATAGGCATCAAAATAGTCATTTGTACCCGGTTTATAAAGACCAATACTTCCATTTGATTTTTCATAACCACCTTCATTAATAATAAATAC